>CAMSIF010000051.1 GCA_947058885.1 uncultured Clostridia bacterium | reverse complement strand
TCCTCAAGGAGGTGGCTGGAGCGGTCTGGCGACAGGCCGCCTAGATAGATGACTGCCAAATACAGAACCCGGCTTACAGTTTTGCTCGGTGTATGAGGGAAGGCGCCGTATGGATGCTTTCCCTCTTCCAATTCAGAAGAAAACCCCGGCTGTGCGAAAACCAGAGAGTTCTCGCGCAGCCGGGGTTTTTTATGGTTTATGCGTTATTTCAGCAGTTCTTCCAGCTCGCCGATCAGGTCGCCGAAGAGAGCGAGGGCGTCGTTTACCGGCTGAGGCGTGCTCATATCCACGCCCGCGATTTTCAGCAGGGACACGGGGTCCGTGGAGCAGCCGCCGCTGAGGAACTTCAAATAATCCTTCACAGCTTCCTCGCCGCCTTCCAGTATCCGCTTCGACAGTGCCATGGCCGCGGAGAAGCCGGTCGCGTACTGGTAAACGTAGAAGTGGCGGTAGAAGTGGGGAATCCGCGCCCACTCCATGGCAATTTCCTCGTCAACCACCATATCTTCGCCGTAGTACAGCTTATTCAAATCGTAGTAGATTTCGCAAAGCCGTTCGGCGGTGAGCATCTCGCCGGACTCCGCCAGACGGTGGATTTTCAGCTCAAAGTCCGCGAACATGGTCTGGCGGTAGAGCGTGGTGCGGAACTGCTCCAGGAAGTAGTTGATCAGAATCGCCCGCTGCTTCTTGTCCGAAGTCTTCTTCAGCAGGTGCTGCATCAGCAGAGCCTCGTTGCAGGTGGAGGCGACCTCCGCCACAAACAATACGTATCCGTTGTAAATGGGGGGCTGGTTCTTGTTGCTCAAATAGGAGTGCATGGCGTGGCCCATCTCGTGGGCCAGGGTAAACTCACTGTCGAGGGTGTCCTTGTGGTTGAGAAGCACAAAGGGATGGATCGGACAGCCGCAGGAGAAGGCGCCGGAACGCTTGCCCTGGTTTTCACGAATATCCATCCACCGCTGCTCAAAACTGGACTTGAGAACCTGGTGGTACTCCTCTCCCAGTATCTTAGTGGCCTCCAGGACCTCCTCCTTGGCCCGCTCAAAAGAAATGACCTCGTTCCCATCGGGAATCATGCTGGCATAGATGTCGTACATATGCAGCTCATCCAGGCCCATAGCCTTCTTCCGCAAAGCCATATAGCGGTACATTTTGTCCATGTTCTGATGGACCGCCAGGAGCAGGTTGTGATAAACGGTCTCGGGCACCTCCGCAGGGAACAGGGAGCTGGCGAGATTGCTGTCATATTTTCTGGCCCGGGAGTAGAAAGTGTCCTTGCGGACATTGGCGTTAATCATAGCGGCCAGGGCGTTGCGGCTGCTGGAGTAGACAGCGTAATAAGCCTTGAAGGCGTTCTCCCGCAGGGTGCGGTCCGGGCTCTCCATGAGAGAGATGTAGGAGCCGTTGGTCAGGGGGTGCAGGTTGCCCTGGCTGTCCGCCACGCTGGGGAATTTCATATCCGCATCGTGGAAGCTGTTAAAAATGTTAGCAGGTCCGCGGCAAATTTCGGAGGCGGCGGCCAGCAGGTTTTCCTCTCCGGGAGAGAGAATGTGGTCCTTCTCCAACCGGGACTTGGTCAGAAAGCGGCGGTACTTCTCCAGAGCGGGGAGCTGGGCGTAAAAGCCGTTCAGAGTCTCCTCGGGGATGGCCACCAGCTCCGGACCCGCAAAAGCGCCGGCGGCGCTCAGCTGGGTGAGGAAGCTGAAGCAGCGGCCCTGCATGGCCTGATATTCCGGATTGGCGGTGTCCTCGTCGTGCTTGAGCATGGCGTAGACGTAGAGCAGTTCAACCCGGCTGTCCGTAGCCTCATTGAACGTCAGGTAGTCCAGCAGGGTCTGGGCGGACTCGCCCAAGCGGCCCTGGAACGCCGCCGCCTGCGCCGGAAGGCTCTGGCAGGCTTCAAACTCCTCGGCCCACGCCGCGTCGCTGGGGAAGATGTCCTCCGTGCTCCAGCAGGAAGCCTTGTCCAGGTCGCTTCTCTTGGGAATCTTCAATTCTGTTGCCATGATTTCCTCCATATTCTCCACAATTGTGGTCCGGCTGCCGCCGGTACCCTATCTGATGATTCTAACACATTTTGTCTTCCAGGGCAAGTGAGAAATTGGAATGTCGCTTTTAGTCCCCGGAAATTTTCCAATCAGGTGTTGAAAACCGTGTAGTTCCGTGGTAAACTGAGAGGCAATGCCGGCAGGCGCGGCCTGTTTGCCGCAAGATTATATCACGGAGAATATAAAAAATACCATGGAAGCAAAAAAGAGCTTGATTCCTACTGCGGTTCGTTTTTTTGCTATGGCGCTGGTGCTGGCGGCCTACGCCGGGGCGAATATGCTGATAGATCCCTTCGGCATCTTTGGGGATCCCCTTTTCGACTGGTACAGCTACAACGAGACCAACAACCCCAGGACCGCCAAGCTGGCCTGGCTGGAGGAGCGTCACGAAGAGTTTGATTCTTATATTATTGGTTCCTCCTGCTCCGCCTCCTACAGCACCGCCGAGTTGAACGAATATCTGGACGCCCGGTTTTATAATATGTTTGTCTACGGCAGCGATATCCTGGATTACCGGGATCACGCGGCCTATCTGCTGGAACATTACGAGGTTAAAAATCTGCTGCTGAACTTGAACCTGACCGAGGCGGTCACTTACGGAACAGGGGAGGACGACATCAACTACCGTATGCACGCGCTGGCCACGGGAAAAAATCTGCCGCTGTTTTATCTGCGGTACGCGTTCGCCAGCTCCCAGTACGCGATTGACAAGGTGTCCGCCTATTTCCGGGACACCTTCCTGCCCCAGTCCTTCGATGTGTTCGACACCGCCACCGGCTGCTACGACAAGCGGGTCCGGGATGTGGAGAAAATCGGCGATCCGGACGTCTATCAAGCCGCTCACGGCGCGGATTTCTACTTCAGCCACCCCGGTGCGGAGGAGCTTCCCTATTTGGACGAGTGCGTACAGGCGATAGCGGATATCCGGGACATGTGCGCGGAGAAGGGGGTAAACCTGTTGGTTGTCTGTTCTCCGGCTTACGCGGCCCAGCTGGATGCGTACGGCGAGGCGGCCCTGCGCCGCTACAAGACAGCTGTCGCCCAGACGGTGGATTTTTGGGATTTCAGCTGTACCCCGCTTTCCTACGACAGCCGTTATTTCTATGACGCGTCCCACTTCCGAAACGCTGTGGGAACCATGGTGTTGGCGGAAATTTTTGGTAACGAGGACGTATACCGTCCTGATGACTTCGGCGCGTTTGTGACCGCCGGAACCTGCGGGGCATATCTGGACCGTCTGTCGGAAAACCCGCCTGCCGCAGACCCGGCGGCGTATACGGCGGAAGTGCCCATCCTTATGTACCACCATTTCAGCGGCAGTGAAGCCGGGGCGGTGACGCCGGAGCTGTTCGCCGCCCATCTGGAGGCCCTGCGGTCGGCGGGCTATACAGCGGTCAGCTTCCAGGAGATGATAGAATATGTATACCAGGGCAAAAGCCTGCCGGACAAGCCCGTATGCATCACTATGGACGACGGTTATCTCAGCAACTACGAAATCGCGTGGCCCCTTCTGGAGGAATATGGCATGAAGGGGACGGTTTTTGCCATCGGTACGTCTGTGGGACACCGGGAATTCTATAAGGATACAGAATTCCGTCTTACCCCCCATTTTGGGTATGAGGAGGCCCGGGAGATGCAGTCCTCCGGTGTGCTTGACTTTCAGTCCCACACCTACGATATGCATCAGTGGGAGCCTTTTGAGACGGGAGACCAGATTCGCACCTGCGCCCTTCCGCTGGAGGGGGAGACGGACGGGGACTACGCCGCCGCTTTGGCTGCGGACCTGGAGCGGTATGGGGCGGAACGGCGGGCGGAGCTGGGGGAGGACTTCTGCGCCCTGGCGTACCCCGGCGGCTACTACAACACCCTCTCGGAGGTGCTTATCCATCAGGCGGGTATCCCCGTGACCCTGTCCATTCAGACGGACAGCCGGAACGTGCTGGTCAAGGGACTGCCCCAGAGCCTTTACGCGCTATGCCGCTGGAATGTCACGGCGGACACCACCCCGGAAGCCCTCCTGCAAATGGTAGGCGGACAGCGGGGCTGAATTCAAGCACAGGAGAAAAGCGAACTATGTCGATTGTGACGCTGCGGTTTTTTATATTTGTCGGAGTGATTCTGGCGGAGTACTGGATTTGCCCGAAAAAATTCCGGTGGGCGGTGCTGCTGGCTGGCGGCGGGTACTTCATGCTGGCGAACACCCAGGGGAACTGGGCGGTTTGCGCTGTGTTCGCGGCGGAGACGCTGCTGACCTGGCTGGCGGCGCTGGCGGTGCGGAGGCTGTCGGGCGAGCGGCAGAAAACCCTGATGACCGCCGCGACGGTGATGATTCTTGCCGCCGCGTTGATTTTGTATAAAGATTTATCGTTTTTTGTTAATAATATCAATCGTATAGGCGCGCTGGCGGGAGCCAGCTTCGGTCTGACGCTGCCCCAGTGGCTCGCGCCCTTCGGCATCAGCTACTACACCTTTATCCTGATCGGATATCTGCTGGATGTGCGCTGGGGGACGGTGGAGGAGCCCCAGAAGAACCCGCTGAAGATGCTGCTTTTCGCCGGGTACTTCCCGCAGATGACCTCCGGCCCCATCACCCGCTACAACGACATGTCAGAGACGCTCTTCGGCGGAGGCCGGTGGGAGCTGAGACGGTTTCAATTCGGCTTACAGCGGTTTTTGTGGGGACTTTTCAAAAAACTGGTTCTGGCGGACCGGCTGGCTGTGGCGGTAGCGGAGCTGTATAATGGAGAGGCTTATACGGGCGTGCTGGTGGTAGTGGCGGCGGGGCTCTATATCGCCCAACTCTACGCCGATTTCAGCGGCTGTATGGATATAGTTATTGGCATATCCGAGCTTTTTGGCATTCCACTGGCGGAAAATTTCCGCCGCCCCTTTTCCGCAACGAATCTCTCCGAGCTCTGGCGGCGGTGGCATATGACGCTGGGCGTGTGGGTGCGGGATTATCTGATGTACCCGGCTCTGAAATCCGGTTGGATGAAGGGCGTCCGGGGCTTCTGCAAGAAACACTGGGGGAAAAAGGCGTCCCGGGATATCCCCACCTATATCGGGATGTTTATCACTTGGTTTTGCGTGGGTTTCTGGCATGGCGGTTCCTGGAAATATATCTTCGGAAGCGGTCTCTTCTTCTTCGCTATGATTGCGGGAGGAATGCTGCTGGCGCCGGTGTTTCAAAAAATAATTGCCGCGCTGAAAATCAACACGGAGGCGTGGTCCTGGAAATTTTTTCAGCAGGTACGCTCCTTCTGCCTGTTCTCGGCGGCGGTGTCCTTTGACCGGCGGGATAGTTTTGGCGCGGGCCTGCGGGCCTGGAAAACCGTCCTCACCGATTGGAACCCCTGGACGCTGGTGGACGGTACGCTGATGAATCTGGGCCTGGATGGGAAAGATATTGCCGTATGCGCTCTGGGCCTTCTGGCGGTACTGGTGGTGTCCATGCTGCAAGAGCGGTACGGAAGCGTGCGGGAACTGCTGGCGAAGCAGAATTTGGCTTTCCGGTGGCTGGTGTATCTGGCGTTGTTTCTGGCAGTGCTGGTGCTGGGCCGCTATGGGCCGGGCTACAACGCGGCGGACTTCATTTACGCCGGATTTTAAAGCCGGAGGAGGAAACAAAAATGGATTTGGAAAACCTGTTTACCCCGCCTTTTTCCGGGGAACTGCTGGCCAAGCGGAAGAAGATCCGCAGGCTGCTGCTGGAGGGCGGCACAGACTTTATGGACAAGCGTATCGCCGTTTTGGGAGGCTCCACTACCCACGACGTCACAGGCGTTCTGGAGCTGTTCCTTCTCCGCCACGGCATCCGCTGTGCCTTCTATGAGAGCGAGTATGCCCAGTACTGGCAGGACGCCATGTTCCCGAACCCGGAGCTGGAGGCTTTCCATCCGGATATTATCTATATCCACACCTCCAACCGCAACGTAAGCCGCTGGCCGGAGCTGGCGGACAGTCCGGAGGCGGTGGAGGACCTGCTGGAGGAGGAATATGGGAAGTTTGCCGCCATGTGGGACCGCCTGGCGCAGACCTACGCCTGTCCCATCATTCAAAACAACTTCGAGTACCCCTACTGGCGGCTGATGGGAAACCGGGACGCCAGCGACGTCCATGGCCGGGTGAATTTCGTTACCCGGCTGAACCTGAGATTCGCTGAATACGCCCAGAGCCATAAAAATTTCTATCTGAACGATATTAATTACCTCTCCGCCGCCTTTGGCCTGGAACAGTGGAGCGCCCCCTTCTACTGGCATATGTATAAATACGCCCTCTCCCTGCCGTCGGTACCCTGTCTGGCCCAGAGCGTGGCCAATATCATCAAATCCCTATATGGCAAGAATAAGAAGGCGTTCGCCCTGGACCTGGACAATACGCTCTGGGGAGGCGTGGTGGGAGACGACGGACCGGAGAATTTGCAGGTGGGGCAGGAGACGTCTATGGGTCAGGCCTACAGCGAGTTCCAGGCGTACCTGAAGGCCCACAAGCAGCTGGGCGTCATTTTGAATGTGGTGAGCAAAAACGAGGCAGAGAACGCTATGGCCGGTCTGAGGCGTCCGGACATGACCCTCACGCCGGACGACTTCATCATGGTCAAGGCCAACTGGGAGCCTAAATCGCAGAATCTGATGGATATTGCCCACACGTTGTCCCTGCTGCCGGAGAGCTTCGTATTTGTGGACGACAACCCCGCTGAGCGGGAGATTGTCCGCCAGCAGACACCCCGCGCCGCTGTGCCGGAGATAGGCGAAAAGCCGGAGCAGTATATTCAGGCAATTGATAAGATGGGATATTTTGAGGTGACGGACCTTTCCTCCGACGACGCCGCGCGTACGGAGATGTACCGTCAGAACGCGGCCCGCTCCCGGGCGGAGACCAGCTTCGCGGACTACGGCGAGTATCTGCGTTCCCTGGAGATGCGGGCGGAGATTCGGGCTTTTGAGCCGCTGTACTTCTCCCGGATTGCCCAGCTCACCAATAAATCCAATCAGTTCAACCTGACCACCCGGCGTTTCACACAGGCGGAGATTGAGGCTATGGCGGCGGACGGAAAATATATCACCTTGTACGGCAAGCTGGCGGACAAGTTTGGCGATAACGGCGTTGTCTCCGTGGTGGCAGGCGAAAAAACGGAGGGGCGGCTGGACATCATTCTCTGGCTTATGAGCTGCCGGGTTTTGAAGCGGGATATGGAGTTCGCCATGATGGACGTTTTGGCGGAGCAGTGCCGGGAACAGGGAATTGATGAAATCCGGGGTTATTACTATCCAACTGCAAAAAACGGCATGGTTCGGGATTTCTATGAGAAGCAGGGGTTTGCCAAAATCTCGGAGGACGAGACGGGCAATACCGTATGGCGGCTGGATATCAGCGGCGGTTATGAGCAGAAAAACCACGTAATTTCAGTAAATCATCAGTAAAGGAGCAAAAAAATGAACAGAACAGAGATTTTTGAAAAGCTGACGGAGGTTTTCCAGGACGTGTTTGACGACGAAACCATCACCATCGGCGAAGCTACCACGGCGTCGGATATCGAGGACTGGGACTCCCTCACCCATATTACGCTGCTGGCTACCGTAGAGGAGGAGTTCGGCGTCAAGTTCAGCATGAAGGCGGTGCAGGGCCTTAAAAATGTGGGCGAGCTGGCGGACCTCATTGCGGAGGCGCTGTAACCATGCGGGTACACCATGTGGGGTATCTGGTGAAACGGCTGGAAAAGGCGCGGAACGGTTTTTCATCGCTGGGCTTCCAGGCTGCGGGAGAGGCCGTATACGACGGCTGCCGGGATATCGATATTCTTTTTATGGAGAAGGACGGCTGGTTGGTGGAACTGGTGAGTCCCCGGTCGGAGGCGTCTGTCGTGGCAAAGCTCATCAAGACGTATAAAAACGCGCCCTACCATCTCTGCTATGAGGCGGATGATTTTTTGGCGGAGCTGGCGGAGCTGGAAAAATCGGGCCTTACAAAGATTGACAGTCCCGCTCCGGCTCCCGCACTGGACGGACGGCGGGTGTGCTTTCTCATGAGCCCCCATATCGGGCTTGTGGAACTGCTGGAGGGGCCGCCTCCGGCGGCGCGGTGAGAGGGGGGCGTTTCTTTGCGTGCAAAACCTTCCCGGTTGGGTCCGGTTCTGAAATGCGCCGTTTTTCTCCTGATACTGGCCTTGACAGTTCACCTGTCCGCCGGTGTTCTGCGAAACAAGAACTACGCCTCGGCCAGCGCGGCCTTCTACGAGGAGCCGAGGAATTCTTTGGATGTGCTGCTGATGGGGTCGTCGCACATGCTCAACGCCGTTGCGCCTATGCAGCTGTGGGAGGAGTACGGCGTCGCCTCCAACAACCTGGCCCAGAACGGCCAGGTGCTGCCTGTAACCTATTACCATATCCAGGAGGCGCTGCGGTTTCAGCGGCCCAAGCTGATTGTGCTGGATATTTACAAGGCTATTCAGGACAGTCTTATCGACTCCACCGCATCTCTTCACTACACCCTGGACAACATGACTTTCGGCCTGCCCAAGCTGCGGGCGGTTTTCGACCTGCTGCCCCAGGGAGAACGGATGGAATTCCTGTTGGATATTATCCCCTACCACAGCCGTTGGAAGGAACTGACCCAGACCGATTTCGCTCCTGTGGACACCACGGAGAAGGGGGCGCAGGCTCTCTTCACCACCACGCCCCTGCCGGATTTTGCCGTCATGCCTGCCAGCGTGACTGCCGAGCCGGTGGAGGTGGCCCTGCGGTACCTGGAGAAAATTGTTGCGCTGTGCCGGGAGGAGCAGGTGGAGCTGCTTTTTGTAGCGGTGCCCTTCGCTACCCCGGAGGACGACGGCATGAGCCGTCAGGAGGTGGTCAACGGCATGGCCGCCTACGCGAAGGCGTGGGGGGTGCCCTTTGTGAATATGATGCACCACACGGAGGAGATGGGTTTCGACTACGCTGTAGATATGGCGGACGTATTCCACGCCAACTGGCGGGGCATGGAAAAAATTACAGCCTGGCTGGGGGCCTATCTGACGGAACATTACAGTCTTCCGGACCGGCGGGACGAGGCCGCTTACCAGAGCTGGAATACGGCCCTGGCGTACTATCACGCCTATCTGGATGCCGCCATAGCCGCCGCGTCATAAAAGTGTGGACAGCGCAGGCTGGCATAGGAACCGCGCTGGCGTGTAAAACGCCCCAACTGAAACGGGACGGTCCAGCGTATTTCTTTTTGCCAGCCTGTGAAAAAACTCTTGACATTTCAGCCAAACTGAGGTAAAATAACAGAGCTTGCGTTGGATTACCATGTTTTGGAATCCAATTTGAGCACTGCGATGATGCGGGAGATTGCGGCCCTGCCGGTAACTTCCGCGGAGTATGTCCGATAATCGGGCGGCTGAGAATGTCCTTTTTCGCGGCGTAGATCAACGCGCCATGGACAAGTACCGGCCTTTTCGCGCCGGTATTTTCTATGAGCCGGAATGATACGCACGGATAAGCGGAAAGAACTTTTCTCGCCGTACAGAGTAAGGAACATTCAGACTACTACTTTGTACAAACTATGGAGGAACAAGCAATGGCAAAAGAAACCATCCGCATTCGCCTGAAGGCCTATGACCATCAGATCATCGATCAGTCCGCCTACAAAATCGTGGAGACCGCCAAGCGCACCGGCGCCGCCGTTTCCGGCCCCATCCCCCTGCCCACGAAAAAAGAGGTGGTGACCATTCTGCGGTCCGTCCATGTCAACAAGGACAGCCGCGAGCAGTTCGAGCGGCGGACCCATAAGCGCCTGATTGACATTACCAGCTCCAGCCCCAAGACCGTGGAGGCCCTGATGAGCCTGGAGCTGCCCGCCGGCGTCGAGATTGAGATCAAGCTGTAAGGCGCCCCTTTCATTCCGCAACCCACCAGTCCGCCGGCTTGCGTGAGGCGGACGGGGTCATGTCGCCGCAGCCAGCCTGCGCCGACCAATAACCTTATTAAAAGGAGAACGTACCAATGGAGAAAGCGATCATCGGCAAGAAGGTCGGCATGAGCCAGATCTTCGACACCGACGGCAAGGTGATTCCGGTTACCGTTATCGAGGCCGGTCCCTGTGTCGTGGTGCAGAAAAAGACCGCCGAAAAGGATGGCTACGAGGCGGTGCAGCTGGGCTATGACGACGTACCCGAGCGCAAGCTGACCAAGCCGGAGCAGGGCCATATCAAAAAGGCCGGCGTGTCCCCCAAAAAGCACTTGAAGGAATTCAAGCTGAACAAGGCCGCTGAGATGAGTGTCGGCGACGTGGTTAAGGCGGATGTTTTCGCCGAAGGCGACCACGTGGACGTCACCGGCGTCAGCAAGGGCCACGGCTACGCCGGCGTTATCAAGCGTCACGGCGCCCACAGCCTCAAGGCCACCCACGGCAGCGGCCCCGTCGGCCGTCACGCCGGTTCCATGGGCTCCGGCACCGATCCCAGCCGTATCTTTAAGGGCAAGATTGGCGCGGGCCACATGGGCGTGGACCAGGTGACCATCATGAACCTGGACGTGGTAAAGGTAGATCCCGAGCTGAACATGATTGTTGTGCGCGGCGCGGTGCCCGGCCCCAAGGGCGGCCTGGTGACCATCCGCTCCACCGCCAAGACCATCGTGGAGAAGAAGGGCGACGCCGGTACCAGCGCCAACCCGCAGAAGGCTTCCGCTCGTGTCAACCCGCAGAAGGCCTCCGCGAGACGCTAAGGGAAAGGAGAGAGCTGAACGATGAAAGTATTGAACATGGCCGGCAGCGAGGTCGGTCAAGTGGAATTGAACGCCGCTATTTTCGGCATCGAGCCCAATATGCATGTTGTGCATGAACTGGTGAAAAACCATCTGGCCAACTGCCGTCAGGGTACGCAGAGCGCGCTGACCCGTGCCGAGGTCTCCGGCGGCGGCAAGAAGCCCTGGAGGCAGAAGGGCCCCGGCCGGGCCCGTCAGGGCAGCACCCGGGCTCCCCAGTGGACCCACGGCGGCATCGCCTTCGCCCCCAAGCCCCGCAGCTACAGCTACGTGGTTAATAAGAAGGTTCGCCGTCTGGCGCTGAAGAGCGTCCTCTCCGCCAAGGCTGCGGAGGAGAAAATTATTGTGGTGGATTCCATCGCCATGGGCGAAATCAAGACCAAGGCCTTCCAGGGCTTCCTGGACGCCGTCAAGTGCGACGGCAAGGCCGTGGTGGTTACCCCCGAGGTAAACGCCACCGTGGTGAAAAGCGCCCGCAATATCCCCGGCGTTGTGACCACCAGCGCGAAGATGCTGAATGTCTACGATATTCTCAACGCCAAGTATCTGGTGATCGACCAGAACGCCCTCGCCACTATCGAGGAGGTGTACGCATAATGGTCTCATACGATGTTATTATTCGCCCCATTATCACCGAGCGCTCCATGGCCAGCGCGGCGGACAAGAAATACGTCTTTGAAGTGGCTTCCGCCGCCGGAAAGATCGAGATCAAGAAGGCCGTTGAAGAGGTCTTCGGCGTCAAGGTCGCCAAGGTCAACACCATGACCGTCCCCGGCAAGGCCAAGCGCGTAGGCGCGGGCCGTCCGGGCCGGACCAAGGACTGGAAAAAGGCCATTGTCCAGCTGACGGAGGACTCCAAGACCATCGAGCTCTTCGAGGGCATGGTGTAAGGAAGGAGAGAGAAGATGTCTATTAAAACTTTCAAGCCGACCACTCCGTCCCGGCGTCAGATGACGGTCTCCGGCTTCGACGGCATTGACAAGAAGGCCAAGCCCGAAGCGAGCCTTACCGAGGTCCTGAAAAAGCACGCCGGCCGCAACAGCTATGGCCGGATCACCGTCCGCCACCGGGGCGGCGGCAATAAGCGCAAGTACCGCATTATCGACTTCAAGCGGGACAAGGTTGACGTGCCCGCCACCGTGCTGCGCCTGGAGTACGACCCCAACCGCAGCGCAAATATCGCCCTGGTGGAGTACGAGGACGGCGAACGCCGGTATATCCTGGCTCCCGTGGGCCTCAACGCGGGCGATAAGGTGCTCTCCTCCGCCACGGCGGACATCAAGCCCGGCAACTGCCTGCCCCTGGCCAACATCCCGGTTGGTACCGTTATCCACAACATTGAAATGCACCCGGGCAAGGGCGGCCAGCTGGTCCGTTCCGCCGGTACCTCCGCCCAGCTGATGGCGAAGGAGGGTTCCGACGCTCAGGTCCGTATGCCCTCCGGCGAGGTGCGCATCGTGCGCCTCAACTGCATGGCTACCATCGGCCAGGTGGGCAACATCGACCATGAAAACATTCACATCGGCAAGGCCGGACGCAAGCGCAACATGGGTTGGCGTCCCACGGTCCGCGGCTCCGTCATGAACCCCTGCGACCACCCCCACGGCGGCGGCGAGGGCAAGAGCCCGGTGGGCCGTCCCGGCCCTGTGACCCCCTGGGGTAAGCCCGCTCTGGGTTACAAGACCCGCAAGACGAAGAACCCCACCAATAAGTTCATTGTCAAGCACCGGAATAAGAAGTAAGGAGGCATATGAGGATATGAGCAGATCGATCAAGAAAGGCCCGTATGTTGCTCCCGAGCTTCTCAAGCGGGTCGATGAAATGAACAGCAAGGGCGAGAAGAAGGTTCTCAAGACCTGGAGCCGCCGCTCCACTATCTTCCCCGCCTTTGTAGGCCACACCATCGCCGTCCACGACGGGCGCAAGCACGTGCCCGTCTACATCCAGGAGGACATGGTCGGCCACAAGCTGGGCGAGTTTGCCCCTACCCGGACCTTCCGCGGCCACGCCAAGGGCAAGTAATGAAGGAGGACGCAGGATAAAATGGAAGCAAAAGCTTATTTGAAATACCTCCGCATCGCTCCCCGCAAGGTGCAGATCGTTGCCGATCTCATCCGCGGCAAGGACGTGGGCGCCGCCATGGCCATCCTCATGCAGACCCCTAAGTCTGCCTCTGAGCCGATGATTAAGCTCCTCAAGAGCGCCGTGGCTAACGCGGAGAACAACTACAACATGGATGTGGAAAGCCTCTATGTGTCCCAGGTGTTCGCTACCCCCGGCCCCATCCTCAAGCGGATTCGGCCCCGGGCCCAGGGCCGCGCCTACCGGATCAACAAGAGGACCTCTCACGTGACCCTGGCGGTTGCGGAGAAGGCTAAGGCTTAAGGAGGGAGACAGTTTTATGGGACAGAAAGTTAATCCCCACGGTATGCGCGTGGGCGTCATCAAGGACTGGGATTCCCGTTGGTACGCCAGCAGCGAGAAGGTGGGCGACCTCCTGGTGGAGGATAAAAAAATCCGCGACTACCTGAAGAAGAAGCTCTACAACGCCCAGGTGCCCAAGATTGAGATTGAGCGCAGCAACGGCGGCGTGACGGTCTATCTGCACTGCGGCCGTCCCGGTCTGGTGATCGGCAAGGAGGGCAAGGACATCGAGGCTACCCGCCTGGAGGTGGAAAAGCTCATCGGCAAGCCCACCAGGCTGAACATCGTGGAGGTCCGCTCCACCGATATGAACGCCCAGCTGGTGGCGGAGAACATCGCCCAGCAGCTGGAGAAGCGTATCAGCCACCGCCGGGCCATGAAGAACGCCATGGGCCGGGCCATGCGGGCTGGCGCCAAGGGCATCAAGTGCTGCTGCTCCGGCCGCCTCGGCGGACGTGAAATCGCCGGCGTGGAGCACTACCACGAGGGTACCATTCCCCTCCAGACCATCCGTGCCGACATCGAGTACGGCTTCGCGGAGGCCGCCACCACCTTCGGCCGCATCGGCGTAAAGGTGTGGATTTACAAGGGCGAGGTCATCAAGCAGGCCCTGCGCACCACCCCCCGTACCATCGACACCAGCAAGCCCTACGAGGAGCGCCGTGAGCGCCGTCCCCGCCGGGATGGCGACCGCCGCGGCGGCAGGGACAACCGGGGCTTTAACCGCAGCAACGATACCCGCGGCCCCCGCCGCGATGGGCAGGGCGGCTTTAACCGCGGCGGCGAGAACCGCGGCTCCCGCCCTGAGAAGAAAGAAGGAGGCGCTCAGTAATGCTTCTGCCTAAGAGAGTGAAATACCGCAGAGTCCATCGCGGCCGCCTCACCGGCAAGGCCATGAGAGGCAATACCGTCACCTACGGCGAGTTCGGCCTGGTGGCCACCGAGCCGGCGTGGATTACCAGCAACCAGATCGAAGCCGCCCGTATCGCCATGACCCGCTACACCAAGCGCGGCGGTCAGGTGTGGATCAAGATCTTCCCCGATAAGCCCATCACAGAGAAGCCGGCCGAGACCCGCATGGGTTCCGGTAAAGGCTCCCCGGAGTACTGGGTTGCCGTCGTGAAGCCCGGCCGCGTTATGTTCGAGATCGCCGGCGTCAGCGAAGAGGTGGCCCGGGAGGCCCTGCGTCTGGCCAGCCACAAGCTGCCCATCAAGACGAAAATCGTCAAGCGCGAGGACCTGGAGCAGGAGAAAGCAGGTGAATAAGATGAAGGCAAGTGAAATTCGTAAGATGAGCGAGGCGGAGCGCAGCGAGAAGCTGGTGAGCCTGAAAAAGGACCTGTTCTTCCTGCGTATGCAGCACGCCACCAACCAGCTGGACAATCCCCTGAAGATTGCCGAGGTCAAGCGTGACATTGCCCGAGTCAAAACCGTTATCCGCGAGCAGCAGACCGCTGCCGCCGCGAAGTAAGAGAAGGAGGTAGATCGAGATGAGTGAAGCGAGAACATCCTCCCGTAAGACCCGGGTCGGCAAGGTAATTTCCGATAAGATGGATAAGACCGTGGTCGTGGCCATTGAGGACCGGGTAGCCCATCCGCTGTACAAGAAGATCGTTGGCCGCACCTATAAGCTGAAGGCGCACGACGAGAACAACAGCTGCGGCGTCGGCGATAAGGTTAAGGTTATGGAGACCCGCCCTCTCAGCAAGGATAAGAGATGGCGCGTGGTTGAGATTATTGAGAAAGCGAAGTAAGGAGGAGCCGGAAAATGATTCAGAGTGAAACTT
>CAMSIF010000050.1 GCA_947058885.1 uncultured Clostridia bacterium | reverse complement strand
CACGAGCGACAAAGTAACCAAAACGCCCCTGGGCTGCGCCCAGACCCCTTTTTTGGCGGGGGAGCTTACGAACTGCGGCAGAAAAAAGGAGAGGCGAAGCCTCCGAACAAGAAGCGTCCTTCAGCGGCCTTGGTGGTTCACCAGCTCCGCCTGCCGGCCTTTTGACCCGACAGAGCCATCTTGTTTTTTAAACGAAGACTGGAGCGGGACCCCGGGCCAAAGGGCAGAACGATGCCTCCTATTCCCCGGCAAAGTAGTACCCCACCCCCCGGCGTGTCAAAATAAGAGAAGGATTCGCCGGGTCGTCTTCAATCTTCTCCCGCAGACGCCGCACCGTTACATCAACCGTCCGCACATCACTCCCAACATACCCATAATTCCATACCTGCTCCATTAAATCAATCCGAGAATAAACCTTCCCCGGATGGCTGGCTAGAAACGTCAAAAGCTCATATTCCCGCTGCGTCAAATCAATAGGCTTCTCATGCTTGAGTACCTGATAATTGTCTAAATTGAAGACTAAACCACCACCCGCAGACATCGTCTCGCCCGCAGAAACCTCAGTCTCCATCACCTGCATCGCCGTCCGGCGAATATTCGCCTTCACCCGCGCCATCAGCTCCCGCATAGAAAAAGGCTTCGTAATATAATCATCCGCCCCAATCTCTAGCCCCTTTACCTTGTCATCTTCTTCCTCACGGGCAGTCAAGATAATAACCGGAACATGATCTCCCTTATCTCGCAAAGCCTTGCAAACATCAAATCCCAACATCTTCGGCAACATTACATCCAACAAAATAACATCCGGATGCTGCTCCAATGCCGCCTTTAACCCAGCTTCACCATCATACGCCGTCAGCGTCTCGTACCCTTCCTTCTCTAAATTAAACCGAAGAATATCAACAATACTCTTCTCATCCTCTACAATCAGTACCGTTTTTTTCTGCTCCATATTTTACCTCAAATCTCTCTAAACATCTCCTATAAACCCAACAGAAGCTTCGCTTTCAATACTGCGGCAATCGTTTTCGCATCCTTAATCTCACCAGAAAGTACTTGCTCCACAAGCTCCCCAAATGGAATTCTCTCCAACATCAAAAATTCATCTTCATCTAAATCTGTATCCCCAAACGCCAACTCCTGCGCCAAATACATACGAATAATCTCACCACAATACCCCGGTGAAGGATACAGCTCCCCTAACGACTGAAATCGTCCCGGTGTTGCCCCAGTCTCCTCCCGTAACTCCCTTACAGCCGCTTTCTCCGGATTCTCGCCATACTCTAACTTGCCCGCCGGTAGCTCCCGAACCAGTTCCTTATATGGATAGCGAAACTGCTTTACCAATAACGCCCTTCCTTCTCCATCCAACGCCAGCACACATACTCCCCCAGGATGGTCTACTATTTCCCGAAACGCCTCTTGCCCGTCAGGTAACTCTACCGTATCCAACCGTACATGTAAAATCTTGCCATCAAAAATTGTCTTACTCGATAAAGTCTTCTCTGTCAGGTCCATGACTATCATCTCCTCCTATGTTTTCATCCCTGCCCCCCAAATCCCTGGGAGACAAAATATCCGTATACACCGCGCTCACCCCGCTCTCCAACAGCGAAATAGCCACCTCCGGCTCATTTACCGTATGAGTAAACACCACAATACCATGCTCTTCTGCAATCTCCTTGTACTCCGGACGCCACCAAGAAGCCCACATGGTTATCCCCAAAATCCCCTTGTTTTCGCAGAACTGCGCCCGCTCCGCAAAGGCGGCTTCTGTACCAGGAAAACCGTCGGCATACAACGTATATATGTAGTTGTCAAAATGATGAAGACGGTCTACTACCCTGTACATCAGCGGACTATAAACCTGAATAATCATCCGGTCAAAAAGATAGCTGAGCCCCAACTCCCTGGCATCCTGAAGCATAGCCTCAAACTGCAAAGTCACAATTTCAGCATCAGTAAATTTGCTGTCTGTCACAATACAAATATCAGGATATTCTTCCATCAAAAGCAGCAAATCCTGAAAGGAGAGAGGCGTATACTTGCGCAGAATAGACTTTTCCAGAAATTCCTCCAAAGTGGGAACATTTGCCTCGCTGACACCCCTCTGCCATCCAGCCCGCCAGTCATGACGCAATACAACCCGCTGGTCCCTGGTCAAACGCAGGTCAACCTCAAATACCCGGACTCCCTGCGCATATTGTGACAAAAACCCCTCCAGACAATTGAGCACGGATATATCGTCTACCGCCCCCAAACCGTGGGCAATAATCCGCTCACGAGCAAGAATCTCCGCCGCCGTCAATTCACCCGCTGGCGGCTCCTTTTCCACAACTTCCTCAGGCGCAGGCTCCAGCCAGGACGGAGTTTCCGTATCCAGCCCCTGTTCCCCATCCCCGTCAGGCGCGGCATCCGCCTGAAGTTCTTCCAATTGCGCCTGGAGATTGCCGTTTTCCAACAAAACGCCTGCCAAACCAATAAATTCCAGAACTGCAACGGCAAACAGTATACCAATAAGGAATGTGAACTTACCAAAGCGCGCCATACGGAACTCCTCTGCATATGCTTCATTTGCATTTTATATGGATTATAACACAATATCGATAAAAATTCCACAGCAATTTCTTTTTTTGGAAATGGAAGGAAAAACGGAGAATTTTCCAAAAAATTCTGTTGCATGTTTCACCTAAAATGTGGTATTGTAAAGGAGTGAAAAATTCTCAGCAAATCCGGATAAAGAAAAGAGGAACGCTTGTGGCAAGGGGATACCAGAATTATCGGGGCCGGCGGGCCGGCAGCACAAAGCTGATCGTCGCAGCCCTGACGCTGATTTTGCTGGCAGCCTGCACGTTTTTAGTAATTCAACGCTATGTGTCGTATACAGACGACGGCCAGCTTCATTTTAATTTACCGCCCTTTTTCCAGAAGGATGAGGAAACAAACCAGCCAGAGGAAAACAAGGACACCCAAAATCAACCGGACAGCCAGGACGTGAATCTGGTTATCAGCAGTCCCGACGATACAGACACGCCAGCAGAACCGCCCAGTGAGCCGGAAACAGAACCAACAACCCCGGAACCGGTACGGCTGTTGGCCTTTGAGTCTCTTCCGGCGGACAGTGCGGCTTTGACGGAGTCGATTAACACAACCGGGGCCAACGGCTTCCTATATCCCATCCGGGATAATACAGGGAAGGTCTTTTACGCCTCTCCCACAGCGGCGGACAAGGCTTCCGCAGGGGATGAAACAACCAATGAGGCCATCTCCCGGTTTTGCGCCGGAACCACCAATGCGGTGGCGCGATTCAACTGCTTCCATGATAGCTACTATGCCTTTATTCATATGAAGGAAGCAGCTATCTGCCAAAAAACCACCTATGTTTGGTACGATAATCATTCCTACCACTGGCTGGACCCCAGCAAGGAACAAGCTAGAAATTACGTGATTGGTCTTGCGGTGGAGTGCGCCAGCTTGGGCTTTAATGAACTGCTGTTGGATGAACTATGCTACCCAACCTCGGGAAAACTGGAGAAAATAGACTACTCTGGTAATACCATGGGAAAAACCGAGGCCCTGGTCCTTTTCTTAACAGAGCTTCGCGCCGCTTTGGAGCCCTTTGGAACCAAACTTTCTCTCCTGCTCACAGAAGAGCTGATTCAGTCTGGCAGCAACGCTGAATCTGGACAGGATTTAACCGCGCTGCTGCCACTTGTAGACGCCGTATACGCAAAAGTATCTGACGCTGCTGCGGCGCAGGAACTCCTGCGGGGATACGTGGGAGAGGCGGAGCCGCCTATGCTGGTACCCCTCGTGCAGGAGCCGCAGGAGGGCAGCTGGTGTCTGACGGCAAGCTGAGGCCGTATCATGATCAAGAGCCGGAGGCAGCTGCTTCCGGCTCTTTTTGTGCCTGCTGAGATGACCGAAAACTAGACGGAAGAATCGTTGACAAAACAGACAAACCCGCCTAATATCTCCATATTCTTTTGTATATTATGACAGAATCGGGCAGCTTTGTAAAAATCTTCTGGAAGAAGGTCAGGGTTTGTGCTATACTGTTCAATGAGCCTTCTATCGGAAAAAGCTGGCAGGCTGGGGATAAAAACCAACCAAAAAGCAAAGATAGCAGGTGAAAGGTTTCCTGTAAAACCGATCGAAAAGGGGTGAGGGAATGTCACTGGAAGCCATAACAAAAATCCGCGCGGTGGAGGACACCATGGAGCAGGCCAAGGCCGACGCCAAGGCAAAAGCGCAAAAGCTCATCGCTGACGCCGAGCGGGAAGGACGCGCACTGCTGGAGCAGGGCAAGGAGAAGTCCGCCGGGACCGCGGCCAACGCCATGAAGGAGGCGGAGGCAGCGGCGGCCAAGCGGCGGGAGGAAATCCTGGCCCGGGCGGCAAAGGACTGCGAAAAATTGAAGGCGGACGCCGGAAAGCGCATGGACAAGGCCGCGCAGGCGATCTTAGGAAGGGTGGTAGAGACGTAAATATGGCCATTGTCAAAATGAAACGGCTGAAGCTCATCGCCCTTGCGAAAGACCGGGACGCGCTGCTGTCCGCTTTGCAGCATGCGGGATGCGTGGAGGTCCGGGAACCTGCGGAGTATCTGGACGATAAGTCCTACGCCGCGCTGCTGCACCGGGACGCCGCTAATCTGGCGGAAGCCAGAAACGGCCTGACGGAACTCCAGCACGCCTTGGATGTGCTGGGGCAGTACGCACCAGAGAAAAAGGGCCTCTTCACGCCCAGGGCGCAGATGGGGGAGGCCGAGCTGCTGGACGGCTCAGCCCGGAAAGCCGCGCTGGAGAAGGCGGCAAAAATCAACGGCCATGCCAAGGCGATTGGACAGCTCAACGCCCGGGAGACGCGGGTTCGCGCCGACCAGGCCGCCCTGACGCCTTGGACGGCCTGCGACATGCCGCTGGAGCTGAAGGAGACCAAATTTGCCGCCGTCCTCTTGGGAACCGTGCCCAACACAGCGAATTTCGACGCCGTGGCCGGGGCTGTGGAGGAGGCCGCAAAGGCCGCCAGTGTCCGGCTGCTCTCCAGCGACCGGGAACTGCATTACCTAGAGATTTTGGTCCATAAGGACTGCCGCCAGGAGGCCCTGGACGCCTTGCGGGGCTGCGGCTTCAGTTTTGCCCAGCTTAAGGATCTGACCGGAACAGCGTCGGAGAATATCCGGCAGCTGGACGGTGAGCTCCGGGAGATTGAGGCGGAACGCAAAAAGGAGATTGACGCCATTACCGCCTTCCGGGGAACCCAGGACGAGCTGAGGGCGGGGCTGGACCGGGTCAATCAGGTTCTGGCCTCCGAGTCCGCTAAGGAACGGCTCCTTACCGGCGGTTCTATTCTGTTCTTGGACGGCTGGGCCTCCGTGCCGGAAATTCCAGAGCTGGAAAAGGCTTTGGCAGGCTTTGAGTGCGCCTATGAGCTGACGGAACCTGCGGTGGAGGAATATCCGGAGGTGCCCGTGGAGCTGCGCAACAGCAAGCTGATTCGTCCCATGAATATGGTCACGGAGATGTATGCCCTGCCCGCCTACGGCACCATCGATCCCAACCCGCTGATGGCTCCTTTCTTTATCTTGTTCTACGGCATGATGCTGGCGGATATGGGCTACGGACTTATTATGATGATTCTCTCTTGGATTATCATGAAGAAGGCAAAGCCCAACGGAGCAACCATGCGGCATATGATTCCCCTGATGGGCCTGTGCGGTATCAGCACCTTTATTTGGGGCGCCGTTACCGGCGGCTTCTTTGGCGATTTTATCCCCCAGTTTCTTAAGCTTATCAATCCTGAGAGCACTTTTGCCCTTCCCGCCCTCTTCTCTCCTGTGGACGACGCGCTGAGCGTGATGGTGGGCTCTCTTGTGCTGGGCGTGGTGCAGATTTTTACCGGTATGGGTATCAGCATGTACAAACAGTTCAAGCGGGGCGAGGCGATGGCGGCTCTCTGCAATGAGGGCGCATGGTTCATGGTGTTCATCCTCGCGGGGGTGGCCGCGCTGACCGGGCAGGTCATGCCGTGTGTCATTGCCATTCTGGTGCTGCTGGTGCTGACCCAGGGGTACGGCAAGAAGGGGATTCTTGGAAAACTGACGGGAATCTTCGGTTCTCTGTACAACAACCTTACTGGTTATTTCAGCGATATTCTGTCCTATTCCCGTCTGATGGCGTTGATGTTGGCGGGCGCGGTAATTGCCCAGGTGTTTAATACACTGGGAGCTATGACCGGATTTATTCCCACCTTCATTCTTATTTCCGCCGTCGGCAACGTCCTGAACTTCGCGCTGAATATCTTGGGCTGCTATGTCCACGATATGCGTTTGATGTGTCTGGAGTTCTTTGGACGGTTCTATGAGGACGGCGGCAAGCCCTTCCGTCCCTTGAATATTAACACCCAATATGTAGACATTGTAAAAAAATAAGGAGGAAATCACTATGTTTTTGGAAAATATCGGCGGTCTCGCCATGGCTCTGCTGGGCGCAAGCCTTGCGGTAGGCCTCAGCTGCGTTGGTTCCGCGAAGGGCACCGGCATTGCCGGTGAGGCTGGTACCGGGCTTCTCTGCGAGGACCCCAGCAAGTCTGGTAAGGTTATGATTCTTCAGCTGCTTCCCGGTACCCAGGGCCTGTACGGCATGGCCGTGTTCTTTGTGGCTCTCATCCGTATGAGCTTCATGGGCGATATCAATGCCGCCGCTGGCATGAGCATTACGGCCGGCTGCCAGTTTTTTGCCGCTTGTATGCCGATGGCGCTGGGCGGACTGCTCTCCGCTATTGCGCAGGGCCGCGTAGCCGCTGGTTCCATCAACATTCTGGCCAAGAAGCCCGACGACTGGTCCAAGGGATTGATTCTCTGCGGTATCGTTGAGTTCTACGCCATTTTGTCCCTGCTGTGCTCCATGATTATGCTGTTCTCCCTGAGCGTGTAATCCCAATAGGAAGGGGATGCGATATGAACGGAATTGAAAAAATTACCGCGCGCATCGAGACCGACACCAAGGCCGAGGTAGAAGCGATCCTCCGGGAAGCGGAGGAGAAGGCGGCGTCTGTGCGGGCCGGCTATCAGGCGAAAGCGGAAGCGGAGGCGAAGGCCGCCGCAGAAGCAGGCAAGGAAGCGGCCAAGCGGCAGGCGGAGCGTCTGGAGAGCGCAGCCCAGATGGAAGCGAAGCAGCAGCAGCTTGCGGCGAAGCAGGCGTGTCTGGACGAGGCTTTCGCGCGGGCGAAGAAAAAGATTTTGTCTTTGCCAGACGGGGAGTACGCGGAACTGCTGGCTAAAATGGCTGTGCGGGCGTCCAAGAGCGGGAAAGAGGAGATTCTTCTTAACGCTAAGGATTGCCGCCGGGTGGGCGAGCAGGTGGTGAGCAAGGCCAACGAGATGCGCAAAAACGGAAAGATGAAGCTCTCCGGCGAGACCCGGGAGATGGAGGGCGGATTGATTCTGCGGGATGGCAGCGTGGAGGTCAACTGTACCTTTGAGACGGAGCTGCGGGTTCTGCGGGAGAATATGGCGGCGGAGATCGCCAAGATCCTGTTCGGCTGATACAAAGCCAATCCAATGAATGCGACTGCAAGAAAGGAGGATGGCTTTGGCAAAGAAATTGAAGGATACCGATTATCTGTTTATTTCCACCTACCTGCATAGCCGGGAGCGGGACCTGCTGACCGCGGCGCGGATGGAGCGTATGATAGAAGCTCCTACTGCGGAGGAGGCAGTGAAGGTTTTGCAGGAGATTGGCTACGGGGAGTTTCCCAGCGTGACGGAGCAGGCCCTCAGCGCGGCTCTGGCACAGGAGCAGGAGAAGCTGTTTCAGGACTTGTACCGGTTTGTGCCGGATAAGGCGGTGGTAGATGTCTTTAAGGTAAAGTATGACTACCATAACCTTAAGGCATTGCTGAAGGCCCGGGCCATGAAGCTGGACGGCGGACGGCTGCTGCTGGACGCGGGACGGGTGTCTGCGGCGGATATGCAGCGGGCGGTAACGGAAGGGGACTACGGCTCTCTTCCGGAGGCGCTGCGGAGGGCGGCGGAGGAGGCCGGAGAGGTCATCAGCGCAACTGGCGATCCCCAGTTGAGCGATTTTGTGCTGGACCGGGCTTACTATGCTGAGATGCTTTCTGCGGCGAAGGAGACTGGAAGCGAGTTTTTGACACGGTATGTGCAGGCCACGATTGACGCGGCTAATCTGCGGAGCGCGGTGCGTACTTTGCGGATGAAGAAGGGCGCGGATTTGCTTAAGAAGGTGCTGGTACCTGGCGGAACGATTCAGCCGGAGACAGTCCAGGCGGCGGCTTTGGCGGGGAATCTGGAGGAGCTGTACCGTCCGACGGAGCTGCGAGGAGCGGCGGAGCTGGGGACGGCGGCGGCACAGGGAGGGAGCCTGACGGCTTTTGAGAAGGCCTGTGACGACGCGGTGACCAGTGTGGCGGCGAAGGCGAAGAGCGTGTCCTTTGGCGTGGAGGCGGTGATTAGCTTCCTGGCGGCGAAGGAGATTGAGTTTACGGCGGTGCGCATCATTATGTCCAGCCGGATGGCAGGCATAGGGGGCGATACCATTCGTGAGCGGCTGCGCGAGGCGTACGTTTAAGAAAGGAGGGAGCCGGCATGTATAAAATCGCGGTACTGGGTGACCGGGACAGCGTGATGGGGTTTAAGGCCCTGGGGCTGGACACCTTCTTTGTGGATAACGCCGAGGAGGCACGGCACGCGCTGCATAAGGCGGCACATGAGGAATACGCAATCGTCTACATTACTGAACAGATGGCGCAGATGATCTCTGCGGATATAGCGAGGTATAAGACGGAGACCACCCCAGCGGTGATATTGATACCGGGGAAGACTGGCAGTCTGGGCATTGGTGCGCAGGCATTGCAAAGCGCCATCGAACGAGCGGTTGGGGCGGATATCGGGTAATAAAAGTTTTACTCGATTTTTTACAAAAAATCGCGGGGTCCAGGGGCGGCGCCCCTGGCCGCTCACCGCAGTGAGCGGAAACCCCCAACGGAAATCTAACGTAGGAAGGCAGTGAAGGAATGAGTCAAGGCAAGATCATCAAGGTTTCCGGGCCTCTGGTCGTCGCAGACGGCATGAGCGACGCGAACATGCAGGACGTTGTGCGGGTGGGCGAGCAGCGGCTGATCGGCGAGATTCTGACGATGACTGGCGACCAGGCCTCCATCCAGGTTTATGAGGAGACCAGCGGCCTGGGACCGGGCGCAAAGGTAGAGACTACCGGCGCGCCGTTGAGCGTGGAGCTGGGGCCGGGCATTATTGAGAATATTTATGACGGAATCCAGCGTCCGCTGGAGGAAATTGTCAAGAAGATTGGGTCGAATTTGGCCCGCGGCGTAGAGGTACCGGCTCTTACAAGAGAGAAGAAGTGGGCCTATACTCCTGTTGCCAAGGTAGGCGATAAGGTTATAGGCGGCGATATTATTGGTACAGTGCCGGAGACGGAAGTGGTGCTCCACAAGATTATGGTGCCCAACGGCGTCAGCGGCACGGTGGAGTGGACTATCAAGCCGGGTAATTATATCGTGGATGAAGTGGTTGCTAAGGTCAAGACCGAGAAGGGCGAGACTGTACAGCTGACCATGACCCAGAAATGGCCTGTCCGTGTGGGGCGGCCTTACAAGCAGAAGTATAATCCTGTGGCTCCGCTTCAGTCTGGACAGCGGATTATTGACACAATGTTTCCGATTGCCAAGGGCGGAACCGCTGCCGTTCCGGGACCGTTTGGTTCGGGCAAGACGGTGGTGCAGCACCAGCTGGCCAAGTGGTCCGACGTGGATATCGTGGTGTATGTAGGATGCGGCGAGCGCGGAAATGAGATGACCGACGTTCTGCGGGAGTTCCCGGAGCTGGTGGACCCCCGGACGGGCGAGTCTTTGATGAAGCGTACGGTGCTGATTGCCAATACCTCCGATATGCCGGTGGCGGCCCGTGAGGCGTCTGTATATACCGGTATTACTATCGCGGAGTATTTCCGCGACATGGGTTACGCGGTGGCGGTTATCGCCGACTCCACCTCTCGTTGGGCCGAGGCTTTGCGTGAGATGAGCGGACGCTTGGAGGAAATGCCTGGTGAAGAGGGTTACCCGGCATACCTGGCTTCCCGACTGGCGCAGTTCTATGAGCGCGCGGGCGTGGTGCAGTGTATGGGCAGCGAGGACCGAGTGGGAAGCCTTACCGCGGTAGGAGCGGTGTCGCCTCCGGGCGGCGACCTGTCTGAGCCTGTAAGCCAGGGTACCATGCGTATCGTGAAGGTGTTCTGGTCTCTGGACGCGTCGCTGGCGTACCGGCGTCACTTCCCGGCGATTAACTGGCTGAACTCTCACTCTCTGTATCTGGATACCATGAAGCCCTGGTTTGACGAGCATTTTGGTCCGGCTTTCATGGAGAACCGGAATAAGGCTATGAGCCTCCTTCAGGAGGAAGATAACCTGAATGAAATCGTTCAGCTGGTGGGTAAGGATTCCCTGAGCGCGGGGGACCAGCTGACGCTGGAGACCGCGAAGATGGTCCGCGAGGACTTCTTGCAGCAAAATGCTTTCATGGATGTGGATAGTTACTCCACCCATGACCGGCAGATGCGTCTGTTGGCTATGATTCTGGACTTCGACCGTTTGGCCCGGGATGCCATTGCAAAGGGTGCGCCCTTGGCTCCCATGCTGGAGATTCCGTCCAAGGAGAAAATCGGCCGGGCCAAGTTCGTGGAGGCCGACAAATATGTCCAGGAATATGCCGCCATTTCCCAGGAGATGGAGCGGGAAATCGCTGCCATCGTGGAGAAAGCAGGTGCTGAGTTATGATGAAGGAATACCGTACCATACACGAGATAAGCGGCCCTCTGATGATCGTGGAGAAGGTAGAGGGCGTCACCTACGACGAGCTGGGGGAGATTGAGCTGTCCGACGGCAGCATCCGCCGCTGTCAGGTGCTGGAGGTCAACGGCGACAAGGCTGTGGTGCAGCTGTTTGAGCCTTCTGCGGGAATTAACCTGCGGGACTCCAAAATCCGTTTCCTGGGACATCCCCTGGAACTGGGTGTGTCCGGCGATATGCTGGGCCGTGTGTTCAACGGCATGGGCCAACCTATCGACGGCGGTCCCGCCATTCTGCCGGAGGCCAGCCGCGATATCAACGGCCTGCCTATGAATCCGGCTGCCCGGGACTACCCGAACGAATTTATCCAGACTGGCGTCTCTACCATTGACGGACTGAATACGCTGGTTCGTGGACAGAAGCTGCCCATTTTCTCCGGTTCCGGCCTGCCTCACGCGCAGCTGGCGGCACAGATTGCCCGTCAGGCTAAGGTGCTGGGCGGCGAGAGTAACTTCGCGGTGGTGTTTGCCGCTATTGGCATCACCTTTGAGGAGTCCGAATACTTTGTCAACGAGTTCAAGCGTACCGGCGCGATTGACCGTACGGTGCTGTTTACCAACCTTGCCGACGACCCCGCCGTGGAGCGTATCGCTACGCCCCGTATGGCCCTGACCGCTGCGGAGTACCTGGCTTTTGACAAAGGAATGCACGTTCTGGTTATTCTCACGGATATTACAAACTACGCCGAGGCGCTGCGTGAGGTATCCGCCGCTAAGAAGGAAGTCCCTGGACGCCGCGGCTACCCTGGTTACCTGTATACCAACCTGGCTACGATTTACGAGCGGGCCGGTCGCCAGCTGGGTAAGGAGGGGTCCATCACTATGATCCCCATTCTGACCATGCCTGAGGACGATAAGACCCACCCCATCCCCGACTTGACCGGGTATATCACGGAGGGCCAGATTATCCTCTCCCGCGAGCTGCACCGCAAAGGCATTACGCCTCCTGTGGACGTACTGCCCAGCCTGAGCCGTCTGAAGGACAAGGGCGTAGGCGTGGGAAAAACCCGGGAGGACCATGCCGCTACCATGAACCAGCTGTTCGCCGCTTACGCTTCTGGTAAGGAAGCTAAGGAGTTAATGACCATTCTGGGCGAGGCCGCCCTGAGCCCCACAGACCTGCTGTTCGCTAAGTTCGCCGACGAATTTGAAAAGCGGTATGTCAGCCAGGGCTTTGAGACCAACCGGTCTATTGAGGAAACGCTGAACCTGGGTTGGGAGCTTCTGAGCATCCTGCCCAGAGGCGAGCTCAAGCGCATCAAGTCGGAGATGATTGACAAGTACCTCCCGAAGAAAGACTGATGCCTTGCCGTATGATTAGGAAAGAGGTGAATGGATGGCCTCTAAGACCATAAATCCCACCAGAATGGAGCTGAACCGGCTGAAGGGCCGGCTGAAGACCGCCACCCGGGGCCACAAGCTCCTGAAGGACAAGCGGGATGAACTGATGAAGCAGTTTCTGGAGATCGTCCGGCGCAACAGGGAACTGAGGGCCAAGGTGGAAAAAGGCCTGGAGCAGGCCAACGCAGCCTTTACAGTGGCTTCCGCGCTGATGAGTCCGGAGATGCTGGAGCAGGCGCTGCTGTATCCCAAGCAGAGCGTGGAGCTGGACATGAAGTTTAAAAACATCATGTCCGTCAATGTGCCGGTTTATGAGTTCCATACAAAAAACGAAGACCCTGCGGAGATCTATCCCTACGGCTTTGCCCAAACCTCCGGCGAGCTTGACGCCGCACTGGAGGCGTTGGCTAACGTGTTTAACGACATGCTGGAGCTGGCAGAGGTGGAGAAGACCATGCAGCTGCTGGCGGCGGATATCGAAAAAACCCGCCGGCGGGTTAACGCGTTGGAGTATGTGATGATTCCACAGTTCCAGCAGAATATCCGGTATATTTCTATGAAGCTGGAGGAAAACGAGCGCGGCAATATCACCCGCCTGATGAAGGTGAAGGATATGGTGTTGCAGGAAGCGCACGACTTCAAGCAGCCGGCAAACGGTTGAGCTCCAATGGTTGATGGCATTTTAGGACCTGTGCGTGGAGGGGGAGATAGGGGGGATTGCCCCTGATTTGACCCATTCTGCAACAGGACTAAAAAGTGAAAAAAGGTACTGCCTAGGATAAAACCTGGGCAGTACTTTTTTATGTGGGCGGAAATGGCCCTTCTGTAGGTGGGAGAGAGACATATTATGAATTGGACCGCATAGACATAGTTAAGAAATTACAGATGGCAGCAGCGCTGCAATTGGAGGGAAGAAGGTGGTAAGATTTGTATGGCAGACACGGCGGCAGTATACTCGACAGAAACCCATGAGATGGGTTATCGCAACAGGACGATTCTGATTGAAAATATAACGCCCGTGTATCGCTGGGAAGAGAGGGAAGCTGTCAAAAAAGCGATTGAAGAACAGCTTTACGACATTTTCAGCAAATATGTATCAGGTTAAGTCTTAAGTTATCGGAGCTGCTACCTCTCATAAAAGGGTTAGCAGCTCCGCTTCTCTTTGTGAGGAAGGAGGCCAATTGTGAGCCTTATTGACGCGATTTACACCAGACAATCAGTTGACCGGGTTGACAGCATATCCGTAGAAAGTCAGGCCGAATTCTGCAAAAGGGAAGCCATGGGGGAAAATATTAAAATTTATACGGATAAAGGATACAGTGGAAAAAATACAGACCGCCCGGCCTTTCAGGAGATGATGGCCGATATCAGGGCTGGAAAAATCCAGCGTGTGATTGTTTACAGGCTGGACCGGATTAGCCGCTCTGTACTGGACTTCGCCAGTGTGGTTGATGTGTTCCAAAGGCATAACGTTGATTTTGTCAGCACCATGGAAAAATTTGATACCGGAACACCAATCGGAAAGGCCATGCTGATGATTGTCATGATTTTCGCTCAACTGGAGAGAGAAACAATTCAGCAGCGCGTGTTGGACGCATACAGCTCCAGAAGCAAACGGGGCTTTTATATGGGGGGAAAGGTCCCGTACGGTTTCCGCCTGACGGAGACAACAATTGATGGAAAAAAGACCAAAATGTATGAGGTAGTCCCAGAGGAGGCCGCAATTATTGAGCAGATCTTTTCCATGTATGCTCAGCCGCAGACCTCGTTAGGCGATATTGTGCGTTGGTTGAATGAAAATCAAATTAAGAAATCAAACGGAGCCCCATTTTCCCGCCCTCGAATTCGTGATTTGGTTATCAATCCCGTTTATGTGCGGGCCGACTATCAGCTCTATGAATTTTATAAAGCGCAAGGCACTGTGATTGAAAACCGGCCAGAGGATTTTATTGGGATAAATGGAGCGTACCTCTATTCTGGTAATGAGAAGAAGCGTAAAACGGTATCCTTACAGGGACATATCCTTGTCCTTGCCCCACACGAGGGGATTATCTCCTCTGATATATGGATCAAATGCCGGAGGAAGTGTCTCCATAACAGCAAGATAGCCAAGCCGGTAAAGGCCAGAGCAACATGGCTGGCTGGAAAAATGAAATGTGCTCGCTGCGGTTATACGCTTTCCGCAAAGGTGTACCACTGCAAAACAAAGGCGGATAACCGTTATTACCTATGTAACAACAAGTACCATTCAGGCGGCTGTAATTTTGGGTCCTTGGATGCGGATATCATAGATGGACTTATATTTGAGGAGATGAGAAAAAAGTTAGAAGAGTTTCATACGCTGTCCAAACAAAGGCAGGAGAATTACGACTTGCGGGTTATCAAGCTAAAAACTCGGATGGAAGGTATTGACCAAGAAATCAATTCGCTTTTGGACAAGATTCCTCTGGCGAACGGCGCTGTTATGGAATATATCAATGGACGAATCGCTTCTTTGGATCAAGAGAAGAGGGAACTGCACGATGAAATTGTAAAGCTGGCAGAGGCCCCCAACGACAGTCTTGACGAGGTCACAGGGTACCTAGAAAACTGGGAGCAAATCTCCATGAACGACAAGATAACCGTTGTAGACAGCCTGATAGAAAGCGTGATTGTTTCGCAAGAAAAAATCTCAATAAATTGGAAAATCTGACATTATAAACCATTCGTACTTGATTGTATCGGTTCACCAAACCGTTGGAAATGGACGATTTCCCGTGCCCGCAGGAACCGGATCGCGTCATTGACATCTGGGTCATCGCTTAAGCGGAGAATGTTGTCATAGGTCACGCGGGCTTTCTGCTCTGGTGCAATCACGAAAGTGCAACTTTGTGCAGAAAATGGCGAAAAATCAAGTCAAATGGTGTCCGCAATGCGGTCGATTTTGTGTTGAAGGCGTTCCAGCGTCTTTTGCAGCGCGGCCCGGTCTACGT
>CAMSIF010000049.1 GCA_947058885.1 uncultured Clostridia bacterium | reverse complement strand
TTATCCATATGGCTATTAACGGGGCCTACGCTGGACATATTGTGATCTCCGACATCGTGAAGCCCCACTCCAAGGATGCCATTTCCTCTCTGAAAGCGGCAGGCGTGGAAAAGACCGTCATGCTTACCGGCGACGCAAAGAAAGTAGCAGATCAGGTAGCCACTTCCTTGGGTATCGACAAGGTTTACAGCGAACTGCTCCCGGCGGATAAGGTATCCAAGGTGGAAGAGCTTCTGAAAATGAAAACCGGCAAGGCAAAGCTGGCTTTCGTGGGTGATGGTATCAACGACGCTCCTGTGCTGTCCAGAGCCGACATTGGCGTGGCTATGGGAGCGATGGGTTCGGACGCGGCTATTGAAGCGGCAGATATTGTTTTGATGGACGACGATCCCATAAAGATTGCAAAGGCCATCAAGATTTCCCGGAAGTGTCTGCGGATTGTCTATCAGAACATCACCATGGCCTTGGGCGTCAAGTTTGCCTGCCTGATTTTGGGCGCTGTGGGCATTGCCAATATGTATCTGGCTATCTTTGCGGACGTGGGCGTGATGATCCTGGCGGTGCTGAACGCCATCCGCTGTCTGTTCGTCAAAAAGCTGTGAGAAAGGAGGGGTTCCCTTGCGGGAGAAGAAAATCAACAGCTCGTACAAAGAGCTGCAAGAGCGGCAGCTATACATTTTGACGGAATTTTTCAAGCTGCTGGGGAACCCCACCCGTATCCACATCTTGTTCCTACTGATGGAGCAGGATATCTGTGTCAGCGACTTGGCGGACAGGCTGGGCCTGACACAATCTGCGGTGTCTCATCAGTTAAGCCTTTTGAAAGCCAATAAGCTGGTGAGGCAGCGTAGGGACGGGAAAATGATCTTCTACACCCTGGTGGACGACCACGTTCGGATGGTCATAGAAAAAGGGACGGAACACGTTCTGTTGCGATAAACGAGGTATTGCACGATGACGATGGATCAGTTGAAGCCTGGACAGAGCGCCTATATATTGTCCATGAAAGCCAGTGGGTCAAGATTCCCGACCATCATCGCATACTTGCTCATATACTTGCGCATTAGGAAAATTTCCGCCCAGTCTTTAGCTTCCATATGTGAAATACAGTAGTCTGGGTTTCCTTGTACCCCCGGCGCACCTTTTTTATATTGGGCGTCCATGTACCCCACGATGTAGGCTGCGATTTCATCTTCCCGCGCTACCTGCGGTTTGACCAGGTACTCATTGCGGTAATGGCTTTCCAAATAACCGGGTTCATTCTCATCTTCCGTTTCTTCCGCCTCAAACCCCATTACGTTCTGCATTTCTTTTGGAAGGGTTAGGACATCCTCCATTGTGATGCCAACCATGGGGGTGTCGCACAGGTGGGAAAGTGCGAGCCCTGCCCGCTCGATGGCAGTCTCTTCTGACACCGGGCCAGTTGCTCGTACCCGGAAAGCTCGCTTATTGACGAGCGCGTCATGTAAAATTATTTTCATATCGCTCGTTTCCTTTCTTTAATTTTTGGTGAACATTGAGACCAAACCGGATTGGGCCCTTATCCGATCGGGCTCTTGGCTCTGACACCTAGTATATCGAGCAGATAACAGAATTGATTACGAAATCAGATGTTGTCTTAAGACATGCGAAAACCACAACTGGCAGCATTCTTGGGTATGAGATACTCAAAATGTGCCCGCTGTGGTTTCCTAAAACTGTACTATTACAAATTTTGATTTTGCGGATGGAAAAATTTTTTTAGATTTATGCCTTTTTCTTAAATTCCTTGATAAACTCCAGGTTCATCTTAACTGGGAATTTACTGTAGTTCAACAGGGCGAAGTCGTATGCAAGATGCAGTTCACTATCATTGAGCGTATATCCAGCCAGACATGGGACTCTGCCACCGTATACTCGCCGGATTGCAGAAGCGCCCTCAATTCTTCGCTTTCTTCATATAGGTGTGCCAGTTCCCCCGCGCTTACCGTGAACGTCTGGTTCCTGCCCAGCGCCCCCGGCGCAAAGGCATAGGGGCGGACGTAACACCCATCTATGTATTCCAGCACACCCCTGGCCTCCGGGCACTTTGTTTCCAGCAGTCGGATTTTGGCCGCCTGTTTCGAGACCTGGAACCGTTCCGCCAGCTGTTCTATAACGGATGGCAGCAGGTCAATAAGCGGCGCGTGGGGTGAGGTTTTCTGCTGTGCTTGAATCAATCTCCTGGCTTCCCGCCGGAACGCAGGGTACGGCATTTGTATTTTGGGGGCCAGGGCGTTGGCCTGCCATTCCATCCCCAAAAGGCTTTTTGCCTGGTCCCCTTCTATGCCTCCGCCCACCAGGCAGGAGACATGCTGTTTTCTATCCATAAGATTCGCCAAACAGCAGGCCTAAAGGTATCAATATGGAGTTCTGCAGAACAGTGTGTGCAATAGAAGAAGTCAGGCCCTAAACTACCAGAAGAATAGTCCGCTGCCCATTTTGTGTGACGGCATCCAGTCATTTCTACATAAATCTTTTCGCCAGTTTCAACATTCTCGAAGTATTCAATCTCAGGGTTAGAATATTCAGGATGGTGAATGGTATCAATCAAGGTTCCAGCAGGTTGACCAAGCCAGTTTGCGCCAACAATACGGAGTTCTTCGTCCCAAGCCTCGGAGATGATTACATCTTTCGTGTGACGAGCCCAGACGCTTTCATCGGAAAGGTCATTGCAGGTCTTAGTGTTCACACATTCCCGAGTCCGATTGCACAAAGTGCAAACTTCTTTAACCGGCAGTTCTGCGACATAAACTTTCTCAGAAGTGACAGGAAAAGTCAAGGGGAGACCGTTGTCGGTATTATGATTACCATTGTGACGCTGGGGACAGCCAGTGTTGAATCCGATGGTGCGCAAGTCGGCCTGGAGTTCGGCCATATTATTATATTCGTGCGCATGGTCAATGTGCCATTGCATGAGGTTCATATTGCAACCATTGCACTCGGCTGTGAGGTTCAATCCATCTGCATGAGCCCACTCTTTCACGGTCTCTCTGAGAACCTCAACCTTTTCATACTCAGTCGGTTCCCACACATGGTCACAGCCCAGGGGCACGTCGGGCTTGTCATTGTCCAGGTCGGTCTTAATCTCAATAAAGCGCTTGAAAATAGTAGCAATCTCGGCGCGGGTGGCGGAATAGCGGGGGCGCAGGGAGCCGTCGGTGTCGCCGCGCATCAGGGCGGCGCTGGTGGCCCATTTCATGGCCTCGACAGCCCAGGAGCTGACATTGGACTTGTCCGGGGCGCTGTTCAGGAACTTGTCGCTCACGGTCAACGTGTAGTCTTTCTTGAGATAATTGAATAAAATAAGGGCAGCCTGCTCGCGGGTGACGTAGTTATTGGGGCCAAACTTGTTGTCGCCAATGCCATTGACGATATTATTTTCACTGGCCCAGGCGATGTAGGGCTCGGCCCAGTCCTTCTTCACGTCGCGGAATGTGCAGGTGTTCTTGTACTGGTTCTCATCGACGTTCGCGATGCGGCCCAGGACCGTGACAAACATGGCGCGGGTAGTGGTCTGGTTGGGGCTGAACTTGTTGTCCCCGGTGCCGGACATGTAGCCGTTGCTGGCCATGTAGGTGACAGGCTCGTAGTACCAGGCGTTCGTGGGCACATCGGTGAAGCTGGCGCTTGCCGCCAGGGCGGACATAGGGAGGACAGACAGGACAGTGACGATGGCTAACAGAATAGGCATCAGACGGGTGGATTTTTTCATGGTGTGTTACCGTTTCCTTTCTTAAAATGATTCAAAGCGGCCCCCGGTGCTGCCAAGCACCGCCCCGATGGGGAAGAAGGACTGGCACGGTTCAAAAATGCCGCCTCGGGCCAGGAAAATGTCATAGAGCGGTATTCCCAGCGAGGCCCACAGGGGCCTCGCTTTTCCTTGGGATTTTCCGCCCAAGACAAACAAAAAAAGCGGTGCAGGCTTATTACCTACACCGCATAAACTGTATGCAAAACACAGCCCTATCCCGCGTCCCCGGCCAGACAAAAATTAGCTTGCAAATCACCTGGGGATTCAGTATAATAGGGTTGGCGAAACCATGAGGTTTCTGTGTAGGAGGTATCGGCTCCTGCATAGGGTCGTGAGGGGACGGCAATCCCCTCAGACCTGCCCTTTATTTATCTTGGTAGCTTAATTGTAGCACTTTCGCGGCTGGAATGCAAGAGAGAAATGCAAAAAGGCACAGGTTTCCGCCCTGGGCCTTTTTCTGTTTTGTGGGAAATAGACGCGCCCCGGCATGTTGGGCGTCAAAAAGGAGCATCTGCTTTTGGCAGGTGCTCCTTGAGAAATATAGCCTATGCGGCCATTTCATTTTCAAATTCAGTTGCAAAGTCTTTTTGTTATTTCCGTTGCGATGTCTTTTTGTTATTCCGTTTTGTCGTCTTTTTGTTCTTCCATTGCTTCGTCTTTGTCGTTGTTAGCAGAAACCCGGATGATACCCCGGTAGTTTCTTTTCAGCGCGGGCATACATATTGTGTCCAGATTGCCGCCCGTGTAGTTTGGGTTTTTCCAATCGTCAAGGTTGTAGCTCATAATAAGCAGCTCCGGCTTGTCCATTTTTCCCTTGGAGCCCACCTCTAAATCCCTCCCACTGGCGTTCGTGTGGGTGGTCCATTCCGGGAATGAGGGCAGGTTCCGTTTGAGCTCCTGCATAAACCTGGCCCGAGACAGTGCCGGTTTGCCTGGCACATTTTTCTCGTACCATTTCCTGTACAGGTCGTACAGGAACGTAAACGGGAGCAAATCCCACGTGAATTCACCCATGAAATCGTTCATAAACTGCAATACTGGGTCGTTTATTTGCCTCGAATTTTCTAACTCATTTTGGCACGACTCCGGTACTGGGAGCCGGTCATAATTCATATTCAGCACCCGGCATAATACGTACTCAAGAACATCCTGCCGATGCACATAGTCAGTCTTAATATACTTGCGCTCCATACCAGTAAAGCATTTCTTCATTGGGATACAAAGCAACCGCCGGAGCATAGAGCCTGTCTTATCGCGGAAATTAGGGTAATCGTTCAAACACTGTACCATGAACCCACGATATTTCATCGCGATATTTGACTTATATTTCAGGGTGATTAGCACGACATCGTTCGTAATTACATTCTTTAGTTCTTGTGTACCATCAATAAATTGGCCCACATCGTTTTCGTCCGTAATAATCGCAGTCGCGTAAAGCAGGGATTCCAGCATAAAGTTTTTCCCGAAATGGGAAATGGGAATGCTGGTGCATGAATCCTCCCCAACCAGGGCCCGCATCAATTCGCAAAGTGTGCCCTTGCCGTTGTTGCCCTGTGGCGATATCAGAAACGCCGCCTTATCCCACGGCACCAAGTATCGCACCATCGCACCCAAAACCATCCATAGCAGTTCGGCTACTTCACCGCCGTCTGGAAGGTTGTCCACCAGTGAAATGATCCAGGATTCCACGTCCCACGTTGTGCCATCCGGATTGGAAAGGATAGGGTTTTGCGCGTTTGGAATGTAATCTGTCCCGCATTTGGAAGTGAATACATATTTCGGGTCAAAGTCAATCAGCTGCTTCTTTTTGTAATCGAAAATCCCGTTGTTCACCGGAATCAAATCCGGGTCAAAGCAGCGCTTGACGATTGGCGCGGTATCCATCAGAACCGCCTTGATTTCGCTTATGTCTTTCTTCCGCAAGGAGCCGTTATAGCGGCGGCAAAGACAGTTGATGGCGTCCTCGTCAATGTTGTAGAGGCCGCGCTTTGGCCCCTCCGGTTCATAGATGCCAAGCACATAGCTTTTTTCATCCTCGTCTTCATTAAGCTGCACCCGGCGGACCAGGTTTAACTCAGCCAGGCAGATAGCAGTCCGCGTATAGTCAAGTTCTTCCACAGGTTTCCATCTTTCGCCCTTTTCACGAGAAGTATTTGCCACTCGACACACCATGTTTATCTGGCTTACGATGTCACTGGCAATTTTCTCGGGTGTTGGAATAGGAATATTCCGACAGATCAGTTCCTCACAATAGCCATGAGCAATTTTGCTCATCATTTGATCGCGGGTAAGAGACCCGCTTAAAAAATTTTGTAAATTAATCATTTTCAAGATTCCTTTCTAAAGTTATGCTATTGTACGTTATTTTGAAAAGTTAGACATCCAAAATAACGCCTATTAAAAAATTGGTTCACCCCTTTCATGCACATAAATTCCCCAGAAATCATCCCACATCTTAAAGCCATGGTCATATTATAACATGCAAAAACAGGAAAAGCAGCGGGGGGGTTAGTGCGCGCTAATCGCTCTCAAACGTGAGAGATGTATCGCCAGTAGTGCGAAGTCTCACGCAAAAATTTTTTTAAAAATTTTTTGCGGTTAGTCCAGGCGGTGACCTGCCTTTCGCGGCGGCTGTGCCGCCTCTGGGCACCCTACTATATAGTCCGTAGGACTATATAGTAGGGCAAGCGGAGCGCAGTAATGGCCTCGGAGCGAAGCGCAGAGGCTGCCCGCTGCTGCGGGCAACGGCGTCGGCTATGCCGACCGTCACCCGTAGGGTGACGTCGCCGCCATTATGCCCTTTTCCCTTTTTTGGGGCTTCTCGCGGGCCATAAGGCCCCGGAAGGCCAAGCTGGCCCATGAATAGCGGCGTATCGTGCGGTGATGAGCAGCAAAATTTGGCCCAAATTTTGTCATCCGTCATCACCGCTGTCATCCGCGCCGGAAAAATTCCTCGTTTCATGGGCCTTCTATGCCCTGCGTCATCACCGCAGAATCTCTGAAAAAACGCGTCGGTGATGAACTCAAAATTGGGCTCCGATGGCCGTTACATCCCAGGATGTAACAGAGGGCCCAATATGGAGCGGTTGGGTCTTGAACCGCGACGGACTTCTCGTCCTGTCCGGTTCCTTTGGCTGCCCACCCGCGCCTATGTCCTGCGGATAAAAAAAAGAGAGGACTCCCGGAAGGGGAGTCCTCTAAGACATGGCAGGCGGCGTCCAGCCGCAGGCCCAGCTAACCAGACAGACGCGAAAAGGGCGGGACGACAGCCATGCGCCCATAGAGCACCTTCTTGTTTGAGTCAAAGGCCGAGAGCAGGCAGTTGCGGTACGCCCCGTCCAGGTAGGACAGGCATGTGCGCTGGGGCTGTGTGCCCAGGAGCGTGGTGTCAAAGAACCCGTCATGCTCCCGGGCCTCCACTCCCCCAATACCCACGGCGAGATTCTCCGGCCACCGGCTCCCTGCCCGGCTGGGGATGTTCCTGTCCAGTTCCCGGCGCAGGTCGCCCTCGTGGTACTTCACTTCCCGCAGTCGGCCCATAAGCTCGGCCTTGACCACCCGCAGGTATCCGGCCTTATGGCTCTCGTCCAGGCAGGGCAGATACGCCAGAGCTATGGACGCGCCGTCCTGGGCCAGAAAGGCCAGGATGTTTTCCCGGTACTGGGCCTGGAACTCCGCCGTAAGGCCCATGGTCTTTGCCAACTCCCCCCATCCGGAGTCCAGCTCCGTGATATGCTCTTTCAGCTGGTCCATTGTGGAGAACCGGGCCAAGCCGTTTATACTGCGCAGGGCAAGCAGAGCGTCGCTGCGGGTCCGCATACTTGGAAGCAGGCGGCGGACAGCGTCCAAATGGATAAGCAGCTGTGCCGTGTCCCCAGCAGTCAAGCCGCCGATATGGTGGAACAGCTCCTGCTTCCAGACGCTCAGCGGCTTTTCATCCAGCAGGCCGGCAAGCGTGTTTAGGCTGTCCCCGGCAACCCTTTTAAGGGCGTCCTGCCTGCACACTTCCCGGAACACCCGCAGCCGGCAGTCCTGGCTTTCAGACCGCAGGGCGTGATAGAAGTCCATATAGGCCCTCTGGACGCCGTACAGCGCTTGCAGTTCCGGGAAGGTGTAACGCCTGCCGGGGGCAAGGTTTTCCGCGTCCAGCTTCTGCCTGCGCATCCAGCCGCAGCAGGCCAGGTCTTTGGCGGTGAGCTCATTGAGGTTCAGGTGTTCCCGGTAGAGCCGTTCCTGCAGCAGGAAGGACTGGACGGGGAGAATCCGGAAAGCCTCCGGGTCCCCGTCCACCAGCCGGACAAAATGCGTCTTGTTTTTTGACATGGCATAGAGCAGGATATCCTCCAGGTGCCGGGGGAGGCCGGCCAAGTCCAGGTTCCGGAACTTGACGCCAGAGACCAGGTTCACATAGCCGCTGTAGCTATAGAGGGCGGCCTCCCAGTCCATATCCGGGTGCTGGGCCAGACGCCTGTCCATCTTCCGTAAAGCGTCCAGGGTGCAGCCATCCCGCTGCCAATGATTGAGAAACCGGGCGGCGGCAACAGGGGACAGCTTGCCGGCCAGTGCAGCCAGCAGCCGGAGGTATTCCTCCGGGGCCTCCGCGAAACGGGTATATTCCGCCATGCCCAGCCCCTCTTCGATTTGCCGCTCATGCAGGAGCCGGAGAATCCCCCGCAGGCCCGGGCAGCGCTCCAACAGCGCCCATACCTGGCTGAATGCCGTGCCGCAAAACAAGCTGCTGGCCGGGACATACGGCTCCATAAGCTGGTCCTGCTGCTCCCGGGTAAGCGCTGCCGGCACGCCCACACACTGGCGCAGGCTGTTGATGGCCCGGCCGCGCTGCTCATGGTCCAGGGCCCTGGGGACAAAATTTTCCAGGTAGATAAGCCGCCCTAAACCGTCAAGCTCATCCGTTTCCAGGATTTCCACCACGTCCTGTAGATTGTAACCGGCAGGGTCCTTCCCTTTATCCTGGCAGGCTCCCACGAAACCGTCCAGCCTGTGCATGAGCTTTCCCCGGCGGGAGGGCGCGGCCTTGGCGGGCTGGCCGTATCGCCCCGCGACCGGCTTCGGCGGCTCCAACGGCGCTTCCTCCGGCAGCAGGGGCAGGAGCCGCGCCAGATACCGGGCAAAGGCCGGGTTCCGGATCAGCTCCCGCTGGACGTGCAGGCCCGCCGCCGCGTCTTCGGGGATTTCCCCCGCCATGCGGCCGCAGGCCTCCCGCAGCTTTGGCAGGGGGTACTCTTGCAGCCAGTCCAGGGACAGGCTGCGCTGGTTCATGTCCAGGATGGCGGCGGCCCGCTCCCGTATCCGGGTTCCCAGTTCAGCAGGCCGGGCGCATTCGGCTGTCATGGCCATTCTCACGTTCCTCCTTAATTTTCTGAATTTCTCCTTGAATTTCCGTCCAGGCCATGGTACGATGATTCAGGAGCAAGGCATAGACACAGAGCAAAGCAATCTGTTCCCCTTGCTCCAGGCAATAAGCCGCCGCGTCCAGCCGCCCGGGAAGCCCTTCGCTTACTATACGGCAGGCCTGGGCCTGCTTCTCGCGGTAATACCGGTAATTTTCCAGGTACTTGAGGACAGCCTTCATGCTTTCCGCACAGGCGTACTCGTCCCGCAGGGCCCGCAGCGATTCCTGCCTTTTCCGCTCCGCCTCTTCCTGTTCCTGAACGGCAAGGGCGGCCTGGCCGGCCCGCTGCTCTTCCTCGGTGAGATACTTGGATTTCAGCGCCTGGACAACCCAGCCCTGGAGCTGCATCCGGCCGGCTGCCAGGTCGAACAGCGCCCGCTGTTCAGCCGGGGAGAGCAGGCTCGGGGCAAACCCGTCCCGCAGGATAGCCACGACAAGGCCAGGGTATTTCTCTGGCTCATAGAAGAAACAGTAGTCTTGAAGCCAGTCCAGCAGCTGTCTCTGGCCCACTCTATCCAGGAAATCCCGCTGCAGGTGCAGCGGTTCCGAGCCGGAGTAGCAGCTTCTGGAGGCACGAAACAGGCTTTCCTTGAAATCCCTGTGTTCCCAATCCCAGAAGCGTTTCAATCCGGGCATACCGTACTCCTGAAAGAACCTTTGATAGAACCGGTATGCCTGGGCTGTCCCGATCCCCCGCAGATACCGCCGGATATTATCCAGGGTATCCGGGTTTTGCACATTGCCCCCGCTGTCCAGGCTGTCCTGGAAGCACTGCCACAGGTCCAGCAGCCCCTTGTTTACCAGCAGGGGGAAGTAGAGGCTGTCCCGCTCCCCCGCGCAGGCGTCTTGGAAGCTGCCGCCGGTCAGCTGGTCATAGCGGGCGGCCCGGGCTTTCAGGTCCTCCGCAGGCATAGCTTCCGTTAAGCTCAACCCAAAGAGCGCCCGGTACTTTTCCGGCTTCATGGCGGCAGCCAGGGAATCCCACTTGGGGTCCAGGATATCAAAGCCGGCAAGGGCCGGATGCTCAACCCCCGCCAGCCCCGCGAACCAGGCGAAGGCGGCAGGCTCCTGGATTTGTACGTCCTCCTTGAGGGCGTCCGGCAGCGTCCCGCAGCCATAGCACTTGATACGGAAGCGGCTGTACTTATAAAACAGCCTTTCCAGGCTCTGGTACACCTCTGCCAGGAGGGGGTCCGGCTGGCCCAGGGCGGTCTTGAACAGGCCCACCACGATTTTCTCTGTTACCAGGGAGTCGGGGCCCAGCCCGCCCTCCAGGGTGAGCGCGGCCCGCGTGTTCAGGCAGGCTGTCTCAAAGGGCCGTATAGCCCTGGGATTCCAGCACGCCCCAGGGCCTGCTTCCAGGCTTGACATAGGACCCGGGCAGGGCGCATAGGGCCCGGAGCAGGGCCGTGTCCTTGCCCCGCATGGTCTTGATATGGGGAAGCGCGTGGGAAATCAGCCAGTCAAACAGGCGCATATTGCCAATAACGGGCAGGGTGCGCCCGGCTCCCAGCAAGACGTTCAGCTGGGGGCGCAGGGCCTGTTCGGCCTGGGCAAAGTCCGGCAGGACGCTCATGGCGAAAAGCAGCTCTTCTGTCTTTGTGTACCGCGTCCCCAGCAGCGTCCGCTCCCAACGGGCGGCGTCCTTTTTCGTCCGCCAGCAGATAGCGGGCGGCGGTGAGGTATATGTCCCCCTGGCTCTGCTGCCGCACTTTCCGCAGGAAGTCCCCGCGCTGGGAACCCACGAACATCTCGTCCGTAAGCAGTTCCATGGTGTAGCCCAAAGCCAGGGCAATGGCCCGCAGGTCGCAAAGGGCCATGCCGAACCGGGCCTCATATCGTTCCAGCAGCTCGCCCAGGTAGAGAAAGCCATACTTGTCCTGCAGGCTGTCCCCGCTGGACCCATTGTCATAAAACAGGCAGCGTCCTCTTACCAGCTGCCGCTGGGGATGGCCTGCCCCGGCGGTTTCCAGCACGAACGCAACAATATCGTTGAGCAGGCCCGCATTGACCTCTCCCTCATATATTTTCAGCTGTGACATTCAGTCCTCCTTCTTCCAGCCGCATACGCAGCCAGTCGTTGTAGTCTTTGCCCTGTGGCGGGGGAAGATTGCAAAGCCCATATGGGCCCTGCAAGGCCTCCATAATCCCCTCCGCAGCCCTGCGCCCAGTATCGTCGTTATCCAGGCGCAGGCAGATGCTCCGGACTCCTTTCCTATCGTGGAGGAACTGCCCCAAAGCAGGCGGCACCTCTTTCCCCGATACGCCGCCCAGGGACAGCAGGTTATCCTGCCGCCAGTCCCGGCCATCCAGCCCTTCCAGGGAGGCATAGGACAGCAGGTCCACAGCCCCCTCGAACACATGGAGGGCCGGGCTGTCCGGGGCTCGGATGCAGAACGCAAACCGCTTGTCGCTGCCCCTGGCCTCGCCTTTGAAGCAGGAAGCAGTCCCCCGCAGGGCGGCATACCTGGGCCGGCCGCCCAGGTCGAAGCCCACGAACACGGCGTTATGGTAAGGCAGGCTCTCATAAAGCAGTCCGGTGTGCAGGCAGTAATCTATCACAGGCCGGGCAATGCCCCGCCCCAGCAGGTACGCGGCCACTTTCCCACTGGATTGGCTGCGGCTGGGCAGAATTAGCTTATGCCCGTGCTTTTGGGGCGCAAAAAAAGGCGGCATACTTGCCGCCCCTCCGTTAAGCCGTTCCATGGCTTCCAGGAACGGCATCTTTCGGACTTTCACAAGATAATCCAGCGCCGAATAGTCGCCGAACCCCTGGGAGAACCAGTACCACTTGCCGTTGCTGATACGCAGGGAGTCATGCTCCCTGGTGCAGTATACCCCTGGCGAGACCTGGCGCAGATTGTCCGGCTCACAGCGCCGCAGGTAGGCCAGCAGGCCGGCTTCCCGGGCCCTTGCAACCGCGTCTTTATCGTAGTACATCATGCCGGTATCGCGGCTGTTACAGGCTGGACAAATCCAGCTGCCAGCCATTGCTCAAAGTCCTTGCGGGACGCGGAGGCTGGCCCTTGCTCCGGCAAGTCCAGGAAGCGGTACAGGATGGAATCCGCGTCGCCGCCCACCACAGAGAGCTCCCACCTGCCTTGCAGCGTGTAGCGCTCCCCAGCATCCGATTGGAGCGGGACAGGCGCTGCCTGCATCCCCCGCACGGCCCTGGCAATCACGGACAGGCACATGGCGGCGGTCTCCACCACGGCGCTGCCCAGGATAGACAGGGTAGACGGTGTGTTGAAGTCCAGCAGGCCGCGAAAGTCCTCGCCGGTTAGATGGGGAGCAGGCTCAATCCCGCATCGGGCCAGCAGCATATAGCCAACACTGTTCTCCATGACGGTGCTGTACGCAGCCAGCAGAATGTCCCCGTCCAGCTCTTCCAACAGGCTGCCCGGCTTGTGGGCGGCCAGGTCATCCAGCCGGTCGTCTACCGTGTACGCGGTGGCCTTCCGGGCAGCGGCAAGCAGGGTTCCGGCAAAGCCAGAGGCGTCCTCCAGCTTGCCAAAGTAAGATTCCAGAGCCTTAACTATCCCCTTTTGATGCTCCGGCTGTACACGGCCAGAGAGGGACAGGCTTAGACTTATCCGTTTCCATGGTATCCGATATGTCGCAGTAGTATACCAGCTTCTTCCCGCCGCCCTCCGGCACAGGGATGCCGTGGCAGCCTTTCTTAACAGGCCGCCCAAAAGCGTCCCATTCGCTGGACTTCATCAGGGCAAAAGCCTCCGGGCGCTGGGCATAGGCCAGCACCTGGGCCGGGAACGGCAGCTTGAAACTCCGGCCGGCAAAGGCAAGGAACTTCTGCCAGCCCGGCACGTTCAGCAGCCCCTTCATGGTTTGGCGGCTTAGGGCGCGGAGTGAATCATAGGCAGCGGGCATAGCTGGCCTCCTTCTGCTCAATCTCTTCATGTTCCAGACAGCGGCCCCCAGCCTCCAAAAGTTCACAATAGCGCTGGTGGCTGCGCAGGTCAAACTTCTTGGTGAGCCTCGCCGGCTCCCCACGGGCGAACAGCCACGCGGAATCCAGGGGCATAGACAGCATGGTGCCCACGCTGCGGTTGGCCTTGACCCCCATATACCGGGCAGTCTCCACGTCCTGGCCGCCCAAATACAGGCAATGGTCGCAGTTGTTGAGGATGGTCATAGCCGCCGCGTGGCCGTACATGCCTTCCAGCTGGGAAATGCTCTGCAAAATCACGCTGGCGGAGATGTTCCGGGAGCGGATGACCGAGAGAATTTTGTCAAAGTCCGGGATGAAGGCGTTGGCGGCAAAGTCGTCCAGGATAAAGCGCACAGGGACGTCCAGCCGGTGGCCGGGGCTGCGGTCCGCTTCATCACACAGGACGTGCAGGGCCTGCGCATAGAACAGGTTCGCCAGCCGGTCCATGGAGCGGTCTGTGTCGCTGACGCCCAGGAACAGGGCGGTCTTTTCCCGGCCCAGCCGGGCCATGTGGATTTTCTCCGGGTTGTGGAACATAGCTTTGGCCCCCTCATAGTCCAAAGGGGCCAGTTTCTCGGCCAGGAACATCAGGACGCAGGCGTTGGTCTTATCCGCCCGTTCCCCGTCCCGGCAGATTATGTAGCGGCGGACGGCAAAGGAGTCCGGGTCCAGGAGTTCCAGCCCGTCCATGAGCTTTGCCAGCCTGCCCGTGCCGAGCTCCCGAGAAAGACGCACCACCATATCCATGGTGTGTTCCTCCTCCGGCAGACATTCCAGCACATAGCCGATGATGCTTTCTAGGTAAATCCGGGCGGAAAACTCCCAGAAGGGTTCCTGGGGCGACTCAATGGGCGCCAGGGCGGCGGCAACAGCCATGATGTCCTGCTCGCTGTAGCGGTTGGTTTGCGGGTCCAGCCGTATGTAGTCCAGAGGGTCGTAGCCGCTGGAAGGGCCCGTGCCGGTCAAGTCCAGGGTGTACACTTGGTAGCCATTTTGACGGAGGACAGCCTCGGTCTCGGCCCGCAGGGTGTTCTTGGTGTCGGCCACAATCAGGCTCTCATTGCACTGCAAGATGTTGGGCAGCACATACCCGCGCGTCTTGTCTGCGCCGCTGGGGCCGACAATCAGGTCGTTGTTGTTCAGGCCCGTAAGATAAGACTCGTTGCTTATCCGGCAGTCTTGGGACAGGATTCGGAAGCTCATTTTCTCACCTCACATTTCTTCCATAATGAAATCAGCCAGCCCGAAGTCGATAGCCTCCTGGGCGTTGAAGTACGTGTCCTTAGCGGTGCAGGCGTAAATCTCGTCCAGAGAGCGCCCGGTGTGCCGGGCCAGAATCCCCGCCGTAATTTGCCGGGTCTGCATCAGGTTCCTGCTCAAGCTGTCAATGGTCAAAGCGCTGCCGCCGACGCCGGTGGTCAGCGGGTCGTGAATCATGACTTTCCCGTGTGGGAGGATGCCGCGCTTATCGCCGCTGGCGAACAATATAGCGGCCATGCTGGCAGCTGTGCCCAGGCAGACAGTACGGACAGGGCACTTGACGGCCTGCATCACGTCATAGAGCGCAAGGCCGCTGCTGACCTCGCCGCCGGGACTGTTGATGTAAAGGGTGATGGGAGCCGCAGGGCCGGCTTTCTGCAAGTATCTTAGCTGCAACATGATGGCATAGGCCGACTCCGAAGTAACCTCCCCAACAAGCTCGATTTGCCGGTCTTGGAAGAGCTCGTCCTGCAGGCTGTGGGCCGTGGCGCCCTCGCTGGTTTCAATCAAAATATGGGGCATGGTGTAAATCGGGTTCATAGCTAACCTCCTTATATCATGGTAAAGGGCAGCGCCAACAGGTAGTGATAGACGCAGGCGGCTTTCCCGTCGTCCCATCCGCCGGCAAGGTACAGCGCCCTGCGGATGGGGATTTTCCCCTCGTCCTCCGGCGCAAAGTGGCAGTCAATGTTCTCCTGGACGAACCGGGAGTAGTCCATGGGCTTGTCCCCTGTCATCCCGTCTATAGCCCGGGCCAAAGCCTGGGTGCGCAGGTCAAGAATTGCCTGCTTGAGCTGGATGTCCGGGCCTTTCAGACGTTCAGACAGGGGCAGGCGCTGGCTACTGGCGGTATGGGGGACAGAGGTTGGGCGGCAATCCGGGAAGGCCCTGCCCAGCAGCATGGCGGCGTCCGTGAACGTGCCGGAGCCATTGACATGGAACGGGGCCTCGCACAGCTCCTGTATAGCCCAGGCCATTTGGCGGTAAGTAATCACCTCCCCATAAGCCGGGGCCAGGCCGAGAATCCGCTGCATCCGCTCCCACTGCTCCGCCTTGGGGAAGAAATAGGAGGCGGGGGTGTCCCCCCAGGTTTGGAGGATTTTAGGCAGTACGGCAGGGTCGGCGCCGCCCAGTTCTTCCAAGTTTTGCAGCCGGCAGCATAAAGGTATTTGGTTGATGGCGGCACACACCTTTCAAGTGCGTTTACTATAAGATTACAGCATAGCCGCCCCTGGCATCGGGGCGATGCGGCGGGCATAAAGAAAAGCGCCT
>CAMSIF010000048.1 GCA_947058885.1 uncultured Clostridia bacterium | reverse complement strand
CGCCAAAACTGCCTCCGCCTCCGCCGGAGTATTGAACACAGACGCGGAAAACCGCAGGGTTCCAGTCTCCGACGTCCCGGCGGTCAGATGGGCAAGAGGCGCGCAGTGCAGTCCGGCGCGCACAGCCACCCCCTGTTCCGCCAGACGGTCCGCCAGGGTCTCCGGGTCCGTCTCCAGGGGAACTATGGACAATACGGAGCTGTCTCCGCCGTAGTAGACACGGTAGGCGTTTTTCCTGCGCAGGCCGTCCGCCAGCGCGGCCGTTACCGCCGCTTCCCGGCCCGCTATGGCCGCCAGCCCCGTCTGTCTCACAAAACGCAGGCCCTCCAGCAGTCCCGCCGCGCCATGGATATTCTGAGTCCCCGCCTCCAGACGGTCCGGCAAAAAATCCGGCATCTCCTGCTGCCGGGACAGACTTCCGGTACCGCCCTCCAGCAGGCAGCGCGGTTTCCAGCCTTCCCCGCACAGCAGCAGGCCCGTGCCCTGTGGGCCATAGAGCCCCTTATGTCCCGGCATCGCGATGTACGCCGCGCCCCAACGCCTCATGCTTACCGGCAGAATACCGGCGGACTGCGCCGCGTCCACAATCAGCGGCACGCCCTTCCGGCGGCAGATAGCGGCAATAGCGTCTACCGGCAGGGCGTAGCCGAAGACATTGGACACATGCGTACAGATTACCGCCTTCACTCCGCCGTCTACCGCCCGCTCAAACCCTTCCTCCATCTGGGCCGGGTCAAAGAGCCTGCCGTTGACAATGCGCACAGACACATTCCCGATAGCCTGGAGAGGCCGCGTGACGGCGTTGTGTTCATAGCCGGAGATGACCACTGTGTCCCCCGGAGAAACCAGGCTCTTTATGGCAATGTTCAGTCCGTGGGTAGCGTTGCCGGTAAGTACTACGTTATCCGGCTCCGGCACATCAAAAAATTCCGCCGCCTCTGTCCGGCAGCGCAGCATCAAGTCCGCCGCCTGGCGGGCGGCGGGGTGGTCCCCCCGTCCGGGGGTGGTCATGGAGCGGATGGCCCCCGCTACGGCGGACGCAACGGCATCCGGTTTTTGCAGCGTGGTGGCCGCGCTGTCAAAGTAAATCATGGTCCTCCTCCTGTCTATACGGGAGGGGAAGCCGCGCTGCGCGGCCTCCCCGTTTACATTCTGACTTCACGGAACGCTCCATCTCCGCCAATATAAAAAACCCTCATGGGCAGCAGCCCCTCCGCCCGCAGGCGTTCCCAGGCGGCGGAGACGTTGTTCTCCGCGACCCGTACAGCGTAGCTGCACCCACGGTCCGTCATCCCCATCGGGGGACGGAAAAAGCGGGCGGTAATACCCGAGCGCTCCAAGGTACGGCTCATGCGCTGGGCGTGGGTGATGGAGCGGCATAAGAAAAGATAATACGGCAATGCTACCGCCTCCCTTTGCATTCTATGACGGTGTCTGGAAAAGGTGCCTGCAAGAAAGCGGCGTCCAGCCCACAGGTCAGAACGCCGCGCTCGCCTTATAATATTATTTCTTCACTACCAGAGCTACCGCGTGAGCCGCCATCCCCTCTCCGCTTCCAGTAAAGCCAAGCCGTTCCTCGGTTGTGGCCTTGACGCTCACGGCGTCCAGGGCCAGCCCCAAATCCAAGGCAATATTTTCCCGCATTTGGAGGATATAGGGAGCGATTTTAGGCCTCTGTGCCACCAGGGTCACATCTACGTTGCCCACGGCAAAGCCATGCTCGGAAAGTACGCAGGCCGTCTCCCGCAGCAGCACCCGGCTGTCGATGCCCCTGTACCGCTCGTCGCTGTCCGGGAACAGGCGGCCAATGTCCCCCAGAGCCGCAGCTCCCAGCAGGGCATCCATCAGGGCGTGGAGCAGCACATCCGCGTCGGAATGTCCTTCCAACCCTTTTTCAAAGGGGATTGTCACACCTCCCAGTGTCAGAGCGTGGCCCTCCGTCAGCCGGTGGACATCGTAGCCCTGCCCGATTCTAGGCAAATTCATGGCTGTTCCTCCCTCCGCTGTAAAATCGCGGAGGCAAGCAGCATATCCTCCGGTGTGGTAATCTTGATGTTCTCCAAAGACCCCTCCGCCAAGTAGACGTCCTTGCCCAGCCGCTCTACCGCCGCACAGTCGTCGCTGTAGGCCGCCCCCTCGTCCATAGCCAGCTTCAGCGCGCCTCCCAACAGGGCGGCGTCAAATACCTGGGGCGTTTGGATGGCCCGGAGACCATCTCGGTCCGGGGTGCTGAGGACGACGTTATTCTGTACTATCTTAATGGTATCCTTCACCGGTACCGCCGGTGCGGCGGCGTTGGACCGGTGCGCCAGTTCAATCACCCGGTCTATAAGCTCCGGTTCCGCCAAGGGCCGCGCCCCGTCGTGGACCGCCAGAAACGCCGCGTCCCTCCTGCACTCCAGGGACGCCAAATACACCGACTCCAGCCGGGTCTGCCCTCCCAACACAATTTTCACCGGTTTGGAGACGCCATAGATTTTACAGAGGTCCGCCACCGCCAGCAGGTCCGCCTCCCGCACAGCCACCACCATTTCGTCTACCAGACGGGCGTTGTCCAGAGCCATCAGGGTCCGGGCCAGCACTGGAATTCCCTCCAGGGGCAGCAGGAGCTTGTTTTCCCCCTCCATACGGCTGGAGGAGCCGGCGGCGGCTACAATGGCGCTGCAAAAAGGGTGCGCCTCCTCCCCATCTCTATGAAACAGCTTTGAAAACACTTTTAACATCCGGCGGTTCCTCCTTTTTGCTCCTATTCTAAACTGGTTTGCCGCAAATTGCAAGGGGAGAAATGTTTCTTGGGAAATAGGCGGAAATTTCGGAAATCCAAAGATTGCATTTCTAAGAAAGAACGTATATAATAGACAAGCCGCCTCCACAGGCGGCAAATCCATTGATAAAAGGAACACTATGACATTTCACAACTTACAACTGCTGCCCCAGCTGCTCAAGGCGGTGGAGGAATTAGGCTACGCCGTCCCCTCCCCCATTCAGGCGGAGGCCATTCCGCCGGTGCTGGCGGGCCGTGACCTCATCGGCTGCGCCCAAACCGGCACCGGCAAGACAGCCGCCTTCGCTATTCCTATTTTACAGCGTCTGTACCAAAGCCGCTCTCCACAGAACCGGCGGCGGCCCATCCGTGCGCTGGTTCTGACCCCTACCCGGGAGCTGGCTCTGCAAATCAAGGAGAGCTTCGACCAATTCGGCAAATATCTGCCCATCCGGCAGACAGTGATTTTCGGCGGCGTTGGCCAAGCTCCGCAGGTGGAGGCTTTGCAAAAGGGCGTGGACGTGCTGGTAGCCACCCCCGGGCGGCTCAACGACCTGTGCAGTCAGGGTCACATTGACCTGCGCGGAATCGAGACGTTTGTCCTGGACGAGGCCGACCGGATGCTGGATATGGGCTTCATCCATGATGTACGCAAAGTAATCGCCCGGCTTCCGGAGAAACGGCAGACCCTTCTTTTTTCCGCCACGATGCCCCAGGAAATTGCGGAACTGTCCCGGAAAATCCTGCAAAATCCAGTACGGGCAGAAGTTGCGCCCCAGTCCTCCACCGTGGACGCCATTGAGCAGCGACTCTATCAAGTGGATAAGGGCAACAAAAAATTTCTCCTCCAGCACATCTTACAGGACCAGTCTTTGGACAGCGTGCTGGTCTTCACTAACACCAAACACGGCGCGGACCGGGTTGTCAAGGAATTGGGCAGAGGCGGCGTCGCCGCTATGGCGATTCACGGCAATAAGAGCCAGTCCGCCCGGGTGCGGGCCTTGGATAGCTTCAAAAGCGGCGAAATCCGGGTCCTGGTCGCCACTGATATCGCCGCCCGGGGGATTGATGTCAACGAACTGGCGGCGGTGGTCAACTACGAGCTGCCCAATGTGCCGGAAACCTACGTCCACCGTATTGGCCGGACAGGCAGGGCCGGTCACAGCGGAATTGCCGTCAGCTTCTGTAATTTTGACGAGCTGGCTTATTTAAAGGATATCGAGAAGCTTATCCGCAAAAAGATTCCCGTTGTAGAAGACCATCCCTGGCCTATGGAAATCCTGGAGCTCACGCCAAAGTCCCCCAGAACGCCGCGCCCTCCCCGCAGAGACCGTCCCGCCCGCAGTGAACGCGCGCCGTCTCTCCGGGGGCCGGAAATTCTGGTCCGGAAGCCCGTTCCGGCGGTGCTGGACCCGCAGAAGGCGGCGAAGAGCCGTAAGACACCGCAGACTGTCACACCTCCTCAGCCCCTTCCGCTTCAGGAACCCGCAAAACCGTTGGTCCGGCGGGTTTCATCTGACCCGCCCCGCCTTGGACGGGTGGCGGCCTTCTCGGACGGAAGACGGAGCAGCAGAAAACGTAAACCGCAGGGATAATTCCCAGCGGCAAGAAATAAGGACGGCTTGCCTTACGGCAAGCCGTCCTCCATTTTTCAGCTCAAAATATGGTCCAAGGTGTCAAACAGCACCTCAATGTCAATTGGCTTCGCAATATGACCGTTCATACCGCTTTTCAGAGCCTGCCTCCGGTCCTCCTCAAAAGCGTTTGCCGTCATGGCGATTATGGGTATCGACGCCAATTCCTGATTCTCCAGTTTACGAATCTCCCTAGTTGCCGTATAACCGTCCATCTCCGGCATCTGGACGTCCATCAGAACCAGCTTGTAGTAGCCAGGAGCGGATTTCCCCAGCATCTCCAAAGCGGCCCTGCCGTTTTCCGCAACGTCCGTGGTAAAACCGGCTTCCCCTAAAATAGCGGTGGCAATTTCCTGGTTCAGCTCGTTGTCTTCCGCCAGCAGAATCCGTCCCGTATGCCGTTTGACAGGATTTTCGACCTTCTCCTCTTTCGGTTCCCCTGTATCCACAACAGAGTATAAACACCGCCGCAGTTCAGACAGAAACAGCGGTTTAGCGCAGAAAGCCGTCACCCCGGCCTCCCGGGCCTCGTCCTCAATATCGGACCAATCGTATGCGGTCAGCACGATGATCGGCACATTTTCGCCGGTCTCTTTCCGGATTCTCCGGGCCACCTCAATGCCGTTCATATCCGGCATCAGCCAGTCAATCAGATAAACGCTGTAGCTGTCGTTGCGCGTTACCGCCTGTCGGGTGCGCAGTACCGCCTCCCGGCCCGAGAGCGTCCACTCCGCCCGCATCCCCATCTGCTGAAGCATGTAGGTCACGCTGTCACAGGTATTGAAGTCGTCGTCCACTACCAGGGCCCGGCATCCCTTCAGCCCGGGGATCGTCTGGGGCTTCCTCGGACCATTGTGCAGGCGGAATGTGAGGGTGAGGCAGAATTCCGTTCCTACCCCCTGTTCGCTGCGCACTTCAATCGTACCGTTCATCATCTCCACAATGTTTTTGGTAATCGCCATACCCAGACCAGTGCCCTGAATACCGCTGATGGTGGAGTTGCGCTCCCGCTCAAAGGGCTCGAAAATGCGGGATACAAACTCCTCGCTCATGCCGATGCCCGTATCCTTGATAAGGAACTCGTAAGTGGCGTAGCCCTGCGCGGAACTGGGCTTCTCCCTAATCCGCATACTGACAATGCCGCCGCTGCCGGTATATTTGACAGAATTGCTCAGCAGATTTAAAAGCACCTGGTTCAGCCGCAGTTTGTCGCAATAAATCTCCTCATTGATGACGTCCACCGCGTCAATATACAGTTCCAGCTGCTTGGCGCGGATATCCGCCTGCACAATACTCCGCAGACCGTGGAGGATATCCGGCAGGCTGCACAGAGACTCGTCCAGCCGCATTTTGCCGCTTTCAATACGGCTCATATCCAGCACGTCGTTGATGAGGCTTACCAGATGGTTTCCAGACGTGAGGATTTTTTTCAGGTACTCCTCCACCTGCTCCTTCCGGTCAATATGGGTGATAGCCAGAGTGGTGAAGCCCACGATTGCATTCATTGGCGTACGGATATCGTGGGACATGTTGGAGAGGAAGATACTTTTCGCCTTGCTGGCCCGGTTGGCCTGGGTAAGGGCGTCCTCCAGAAGGGCCCGCTTCTCCATCTCGCAGCGCACCTCGTTGTCCACGTTGCAGAAGCCCAGCACGACGCCCCGGCGGCCATCCCAGGTTCCGGCGCGAACCGCTTTGACCTGGTAATACTGTATCGCGCCGTCCATACAGGCGCGGTAGTTGACGCAGTATAGTTTTTTGCTGGAAAGCTTGTTTTTTAGGGTCTCCTGGGAACAGGCTTCCCGCAGCATTTCCTGGTCTTCCGCATGGACAAAACGCCGGATATATGTGTCCATGCAGTCTTCAAAGTCCAGTTCCCCTGTAAAAATATTGGCAAATACCGGGTCTGTTGTGTCGGCAGTGCGCAGGGGTGTGCCGGTACCGGAATCCAGATCAAAGAAGCAGACAAAATTGTAGTCAATGCTCAGCGCGTGGACCAGCTCCATCTGCCGCCGCTCGTTCTCCAAACGCTCCTGCTGTTCCCGCATCTTCTGCGTGGTGCAGTCCAATAGGAATCGCTGGTAAAACAGCTCTCCGTTTTCCTCCACCAGCTTTACATTTCCCATAATGTAAAGCACCGCTCCGTCCTTATGTACCACGCGGTAGCCCACGCTGACGCTGTCTCCAGCCTTTTTTAGAGACTGGATGCCTTTCAAAAGATTGGGCTGGTCCTCCGGCATTACAGACGGCGCAATCATCTTGAAGCCGTCCGCCAGCAGCTCCTCCTGGGAGTCATAGTCCAGAATCGACAAGGCGGCGCGGTTAATGCTGATAATACGAGCCCCATCCAGAGAGTGACACATAATGCCGCAGTCCATGGTAGTGAAAATGGCCTCCAGCGTGCGGTTCTTTTTGATGATCTCCTGTTCGTAGGCCCGCTCCTGTGTCACATCAATCCCGATTCCAACGGTCCCCATCACGCTGCCGTCGCAATCGTAAAGCGGGGACTTGTAGGTGGTCAGAAGCCGCCTTCCCTCGCCGGTCTGGATGATTTCCTCAGATATGCAGGTCTCCCGGCGGCGCATGACCTCCCGCTCAGACTCAATACAGGCGGGGTCGTCGTGTTCCACATCCCAAATATAGGCGTGGCCCCGGCCCTGGACCTGCTGTTTTGTTTTATTGACCGTCTTGCAGAAACTATCGTTTACCTTCTCGTGAATGCCGTCCTTGTCCTTGTACCAGACTAAATTAGGTACGCTGTTGATGGCGGCATCCAAATACTGGCTGGCCTGCCAGTATTCCTTATCCCTTTTGCAGGACTGCTGCCACCGGAGAAACCGAAACTGAAGCTCCGTCTCCTGCATAGGGACGGTCCATACGTCCTTGACCTCTGCTAGGCAGCTGGACAAAAGTCTCATCTGTTCTTGACTGGCCAGGAGGATCAGCTCCGCCCCCGCCTTTTTGCCTGCGGCCAGTTCCTGGAGAGTTCCCTTGGCATCCAAACCGTCCAGACCAGCCAGGATTACATCCGCCTGTGCAGTCAGGACCGGGTCTGGCTGGCTGCTCTCCAGAAAGGAGTGGGTAAAATGCTCCAACGGCGGCATTTTCTTCACTGTCTCGGCCACGCCCGGTTGGCATCCGGCAAAATAGATTTGTAAATGGCAGTGGTACATACTGCTATCCTCCCTGTACGCTGCTAATCATATGCCAACTATATTTTAGTGATTCCAAGGCGTTTTGTCAATGACTGGTTTTCTTTTATTTAAATTGCTTCGCGCCCGGCGGAACCGCTCCATTTTTACCAAATTTTTCCTCGCTGGGGCCGGGGATCTGCCCTATTCGGTCTGTAAGCCTTCCGGCGGCGCAGAACACGCCGGGGAGGCCTGCTCCCCTTTTGAGGATCAGGCCTCCCACTTGCCTCGAAAGGAGGCTTCGTTCCATATTTTCCAGCCCTTCGCCAGGCCTATTTCACTGTAATCTCAATCGCCGCAACGCTGCACGGGGGCAGCTCTGCCTGGAAGGACTCTCCGGACGCCTCCACACGCAGAACCTCCGGCTTGACCGTCTCCGGCGCGTCAACGGTGTTGCAGGCATCCCTCCGGCCTGCCAGTACCCGCCCGGCAGTCCTCTCGATGCGTCCAAGGCCTGTCAACACGCAGTCCAATGGTACGGCTTGACGGTCGTCCAGGTTTGCTACAGTGACCAAAACAACTCCGTTTTCCCCCCGGCTGGCGGAGAGATGCAGGTTAGGCGTCTTGTTCTCCTCCGTCCCAATCATGGATGTCTCAATATAGCTCTCCAGCTGGCGGGCATCCTGGTGCTTCCGGTACATCTCAAACACGTGGTAGGTCGGCGTCAGCAGCATCCGGCTGCCCTCCGTCAAAATGACCGCCTGCAAAACGTTGACCGTCTGTGCGAGATTGGCCATCACCACCGCGTCGCAGTGGTGATTAAAAATGTTCAGATTCACCGCCGCCACCAACGCGTCCCGCATGGTGTTCTGCTGATAGAGAAAACCAGGATTTGTGCCAGGCTCCACATCAAACCAGTTTCCCCATTCATCCACTACAAGCCCCACCTTGCGATCCCCCTGGTACCGGCGGATAATCCGGGCATGGTTTTCAATCAGCTCATCCATGCGCAGGGTCTGCGCAAGTGTGGAAAAATATTCCTCCCTGGAAAACGCCGCCGCACTGCCCTTATGATACCAGCCTCCCGCGAATGTATAATAATGTAAGCTCAGCGCATCCACATATTCTCCCGCCTGTTCCATCACAACCTTTGTCCAGCGGTAGTCGTCCACATTGGCCCCAGACGCGATTTTATACAGCGGATGCGCCCGGTCGTAGGAGCGCAGATATATAGAATACTGGCGGCAGAGGTCCGCGTAGAATTCGGGACGCATACCGCCGCCGCATCCCCAGGACTCATTTCCGATGCCCCAGAAGCGGACATTCCAGGGCGTTTCCCGGCCATTGGCCCGGCGGCAGTCCGCCATAGGGGACTGGCCTCCCATATTACAGTATTCCACCCAATCGGAAAATTCCTGCACCGTACCGCTGCCCACATTTCCCGACAAGTAGGGCTCGCACCCCAACTGGCCGCACAGCTCCAGGAATTCGTGGGTACCGAAGGAATTGTCCTCCGTAACGCCGCCCCAGTTGGTATTGACAATCTTTTTACGGCTCTCCTTGGGACCTATCCCGTCCTTCCAATGATAGGTATCCGCAAAGCAGCCCCCCGGCCAGCGCAGAACTGGAATCCCCATGGCCTTCAGCGCGGAGACTACTCCGGTTCGCATTCCCCTCACGTTGGGAATTTCGGAGTCCTCTCCCACAAAAATACCGTCGTAAATACACCGGCCCAGATGCTCGGCAAAATGCCCGTATATGTTTTTGTTAATTGTGCCCTTGGATTGATTGGCGTTAATGATTGCTCTCGCCATAGCGGCTCCTCCTGTTTCTCCATTGAAGAAAAGTTGAGAGGCCACTTTGGCGGCCTCCCAACAGGACCTTTTTCCATCGCTTGTCTCCCACTGGGGCCATAGGCTTATGTTACCATGACAGTTCCCCGTTGTCAAGGTCCGGGACATGCCCGCGTTCAAAACGCTGTAACCCCCCAGGCGGCAGCTGCTCTTTTTCTCCAAATTTTTCATTATGTAAACTTATCGCCGCAGGTTATATGTGCAAAAGCGGCAAAATCCTTTTCCACATATGAGAAAAACCTTTAAAATGACCTGTGGAAGCCGTATCCCCAGTTGTGGAAATCTATGTGGAAACTGTGTATAACTTGCTGTAGTATGAAATTATTGAAAATTTTATGTGAACCTGCGGTAGAAAAACCATCGGAAAACGTCATACAGAAATCCGTGAATTTTGTCGAAATTTTGTGAATTTTAGGAAAGGATTTCTCCGGTGCTTGTAGACAGATCGAGCGAGCCTTCTTCATACAACCGTAATTATGTAAGCTGTATGATATAAATACGATTTGTTATCAGCATACTCATTTGGTAACCTCCAAGCAAAAAAACAGGTCCAAAATTCAAAAATTTCGGACCTGTACATTACTTTTTCTCTTCGACGTCCCTCACGGCAATCAACGCTATCCCCGTACCGCACAGGTCCTCGCAGACTACCTCTCCCGCACGCACAGGAGCTATAACCGTCAGACTCCTGACAGCGCGGACGCAGTCCAGCAGCAGCGTCTTGGGTACCTCTCCAGCAGTCTTTACCGCCACAGTGGGCCGGCATCCGCCCCGCACCGGAAGAGTGGTCGTCAAGATACGGGTCGGATTTACAACTTCCCGGCGGGCATAGGTGTCCCCCCGTTTACAGGTGTTGCCCTCTACGCTGGTCACAGCGCCGTCCTCCAGCTGGACCCGCAGCTGGCAGCCCATAGGACAGCCAATACAAATCAGCTCTCTGCTTTCCCTCATGCTTTCATCTCCAATGCCACGGTTATTTCTTCCGCGTCCGGCTGGGCCAAGAGGTCTGCCCGTTTCAGCCGGACCTCCTCCATTTCACCGGGGGACACAATCATGCGCTTTTTCCGTACCAGAGGTTCTCCGCCGCAGGACGCCACCACTGACACATCCTGGTACACTCCGGCTACCCGAAATCTGACCACGATCTCCTCATCCATACGGACAGGGTCCACGGCGGCAGGCACTGTATAGCGCACGCCCTTTCCCGCCCGGAGGGGAATTGTCCGGTGTCCCCGCGCACCGCCGCCGGAGAGGAACCGGGCGGCGGAACGGCCCGCCGCCGCAGCCTCCTCAGAAACGAAATCTACCAAATCATGGACATGCAGTACATTGCCGCAGGCAAAAACGCCGGGCAGATTGGTCTCCAAGCTCTCGTCTACCAGAGGACCGGCGGTAGTGGGATGCAGGGCCACGCCAGCCGCGCGGCTCAGCTCATTCTCCGGAATCAGGCCGCAGGAGAGCAGGAGCGTGTCGCAGCGATAATGCTCCTCTGTGCCGGGGATAGGCCGGAGATTAGCGTCAACCTCCGCCAGCGTAACGCCCTCCACCCTCTCCCGGCCTTGAATATCTATCACCGTATGGCTTAGCTTCAGCGGTATGCCAAAATCGTCCAGGCACTGGACAATGTTCCGTTTCAGTCCGCCGGAATAGGGAAGAAGTTCTGCGACCACGTGAACCTTTGCACCCTCCAGCGTCATACGGCGGGCCATAATGAGGCCGATATCGCCGCTGCCGAGAACGACTACCTCCCGGCCAGGCAGAAAGCCCTCCATATTGACCAGCCGCTGTGCGGTTCCGGCGGAATAAATCCCAGCGGGACGAAACCCGGGAATACGCAAAGCCCCTCTGGCCCGCTCCCGGCATCCCATTGCCAGAATCACCGCGCCTGCCTGGATCTGAAAAAGGCCCCTCTCCCGGCTCATGGCGGTAACTACCTTCTCCGGAGAGAGCTCCAGAACCATAGTATCCAACAGACAGGGAATCCCCAACCGGCGTACCTTCTCCACATAACGTCCGGCATATTCCGGGCCGGTAAGCTCCTCTTGAAAGGTATGCAGGCCAAAACCGCTGTGAATGCATTGGTTGAGAATGCCGCCCAGCTCCTGGTCCCGCTCCAGAACCACGATATCTCTTACCCCAGCCTCCCAGGCGGAAACGGCGGCCGCCAGGCCAGCCGGACCACCGCCGGTAATCACCAGATCACACCGCTCCATGTCCGTCTCCTTCCGCATATCCATCCTTGTTGACGCCTGCCAGCATCCGGGACCGCCCGCCGCACTTCGTAACCTCCTCCATGGGGATACCAAGTTCACTGGCCAGAATTTCCATGACCCTTGGGGTACAGAACCCGCCCTGACAGCGGCCCATCCCCGCCCGTACCCGCCGCTTTACGCCATCCAGGCTGCGGGCTCCCAAGGGACGGCGAATGGCGTCCAGAATCTCACCCTCCGTAATTCCCTCGCAGCGGCAAACCACATGGCCGTACGCGCTATCCCGAGCCACCAATTTCTGCCGCTCCTCAAAGGAGAGCGCGGCAGGGTTCAAAATCCCCTTCCGGGTGGCCTTGAAGCCCTTTCGCTGGGACAGGAGAAGTTTGTCCCGAACCATTTCCGCCACCATTTTGCCGATAGCCGGAGCGGAGGACAACCCTGGAGACTCAATACCCGCGCAATCAATAAAGCCGGGGGCGTCCTCCGCCTCGCCGATGATGAACTCATGCCCTTCCTCGTGGGCGCGAAGCCCCGCAAAACTGGTAATAACCTGCCCCAGCGGGAGATTCCTGACGATGTTCTCCGCCTTTTGCCGGACCTCTTCCAGCCCGGCGGCGGTGGTATTGACGCTCTCCAACGTATCAACGCCGCAGGCGTTGGGGCCTACCAGAAGATTCCCGTGGACGGTGGGCGTCACCAGCACGCCTTTGCCATTTTGTCCGGGCAGCTGGAAAATGGTATGCCCCACAAAGCCGCCCGCTGCGTGGTCCAGGAGGTAGTATTCCCCTCTGCGGGGTATCACACGGAGCTTCCTTTCGCTGACCATATTGTGAAGTTCCCCGGCATACACACCGGCGGCGTTGACCACAATCCGGGCCTCCAGAGGACCGTTATCCGTGAGTACCCGCCAGCCGTCCGCTGTCCGCTGAAAGCCGGTGACGGCGGCGCCAAATCGAAACTCCACGCCGTTCTCAGCCGCGTTCTCCGCAAAAGCGACGTTCATACCAAAGGGACACACAATTCCCCCGGTGGCCGCCTCCATCCCCGCAGTCACATCCTCGCGGACATTGGGCTCCAGGGCCAGAATCTCCTCCCGGCTCAAAAGCCGCAGGCCCGTCACGCCGTTATTCCTGCCGCGCTCATAGAGGCTGTGGAGCGCTGGCAGGTCCTCTTCGCTCATACACAGCACCAGGGAACCGTTGTTGCGGTATGGAAAATCCAATTCCCTGGCCAGCTGTGGAATCATCCGGCTGCCCTCCACATTCAGCCGGGCCATCAGCGAACCGGTACGGGCGTCAAAGCCCGCGTGGACTATTGCGCTGTTTGCCTTAGAGGTGCCGCAGCAGACATCCTCGCACCGCTCTACCACGCAGATGCTGGCCTCGTACCGGGCCAGTTCCCTGGCAATGGCCGTGCCGGACACCCCCGCTCCGATAATCAGAATATCATACATAGAAACTACTCCTCCGGCTCTGCCCATCCCAAGCTGCGGTCCACCGCTTTATGCCAGCCCCGCAGTAGTTTTTGACGCACAGGCGCATCCATACTGGGCATGTACTGCCGGTCAAGGGTATGCAGGGCCTTAATCTCCTCCAGACCACCCCAGGTCCCCACAGCAAGTCCAGCCAGATAGGCGGCCCCCAGCGCGGTGGTTTCCCGGATGGCGGGACGGCGAATGGGCTTATTCAAAATATCTGCCTGGAACTGCATCAGAAAGCTGTCGCGGCTGGCCCCGCCGTCGGCGTTAAGCCCCAGCAGCTCAATCCCTGTGTCCATCTCCATTGACCGCACCAAATCGCTGACCTGATAAGCAATGGACTCCTGCGCCGCCCGGATGATATGGTTCCGGGTTGTCCCCCGGGTGAGGCCCACCAGTGCGCCTCGGGCATACATATCCCAATGGGGCGCACCCAAACCGGTGAAAGCCGGGACCAGGTAGACCCCGCCGGTATCGGGAACCCGGGAAGCGTAATACTCCGCGTCCTGTGCGTCAGTGATAAACCGCAGTTCATCCCGGACCCATTGAATCACCGCGCCGCCCACAAACACAGACCCCTCCAGCGCATACTGCACCTGGTCCCCCACGCTGGCCGCAATCGTGGACACCAGACCGTTCTCACTGCGGTAGAGACGGCTTCCCGTGTTCATCAGCAGAAAGCATCCCGTACCATAAGTATTCTTCGCCTGACCGGGAGTGAAACAAGTTTGCCCAAAAAGGGCCGCCTGCTGGTCGCCCGCCATACCCGCTATGGGTATTTCCTTTCCAAGCAAGTTCGCCGTACCGTATATCCGGCTGGAGCCGCATACCTGGGGCAGCATTTCCTGCGGGATATCCAGCGCGGCGCAAATCCGCCTATCCCAGCAGAGGTTTTGAATGTCAAAAAGCATCGTCCTGCTGGCGTTGGTATAGTCGGTGACATGGGCCTTGCCGTTTGTCAGCTTCCAGACCAGCCAAGTGTCCACAGTTCCGAAAAGCAGTTCTCCGTTTCGGGCGCGTTCCCGCCCGTTCTCCACCTGGTCCAGAATCCATTTCAATTTTGTAGCGGAGAAATAGGCGTCCACCAAAAGCCCAGTATGCTCCTGAATATACCCGCTGAGCTCCTGGTCTCTCTTGAGCTCCTCGCACAGCGGCGCGGTGCGGCGGCACTGCCACACAATGGCGTTATACACCGGCCTGCCGGTAGCCTTGTCCCACACAATGGCAGTCTCCCTCTGGTTGGTAATACCAATGGCGGCTATCTCCTCCGGCGCCGCGCCGGACTTCGCCAGAGCCTCCGTAAGAACGGAATACTGACTTGACCAAATCTCCATCGGGTCCTGCTCCACCCAGCCGGGCTTTGGGTAGTGTTGGGTGAGCTCCCGCTGTGCCATTTCTACGATGTTCAGTTCCTGGTCGAACAAAATGCAGCGGCTGCTGGTAGTGCCCTGGTCCAGGGCGATGATGTATTTTTTCATGGGCGGCTCTCCTCGTCGTTTTCTCAACGGCCCGCGCCGGAAGAGATGGGCCATTATTGATCGCTCCTTACATATAATTTTAATCTATAACAACGCAATGTGTCAATGTGCATTTTCTGTTTTATGCCTATAACTGCCCGCGTCGGCACACCCGTATACGCCCGCCCAGAATTCTTTTTAAATTTAGTAGTGCATTTTTCCGAAAAATGGTGTATGATACGAAAAGAACCAATTCTGCCATTCTAAGGAGGCCGTCTATGAACAACTGCACCATCCCCCATGGCTACCGCACGCCCCTCACCGGCTACGACATGCAGCGCGCCATTGAATTTGTCAAAAGCAGCTTTCAGGAAAATCTGAAATTTGCCCTGAATCTCCGCCGTGTCTCAGCCCCGCTCTTTGTAGACCGCGGCTCAGGCCTCAACGACAACCTCAACGGCGCGGAACGCCCCGTGGCCTTCGATATCCCCGCCGTGGAGGGCGCGACCGGAGAGGTGGTCCATTCCCTGGCGAAATGGAAACGCCTGGCCCTTAAACGCTACGGCTTCTACCCTGGCAACGGCCTCTACACCGATATGAACGCCATCCGCCGGGACGAGGACCTGGACAACCTCCACTCCGTCTACGTGGACCAGTGGGACTGGGAGAAGGTCATCAACCCGGAAGATCGGAACCCTGAATTCTTGAAATACACAGTCCGTTCCATCGTGGGCGCTATCTGCGACACCTGCGACGCCCTCCGGCGGGCTTTCCCCCAGCTGAGTGTCAGGCTGGACCGGGAGGTAACGTTCATCTCTACCCAAGAGCTGGAGGACCTCTACCCCTCCCTCACCCCCAGCCAGCGGGAGACCGAATTCCTGAAAACGCACAACACGGTCTTCCTTATGCAAATTGGTAAGGTCCTTAACAGCGGCAAGCCCCACGACGGCCGCGCCCCAGATTACGACGACTGGGAACTCAACGGAGACATCCTGATGTGGAACCCCGTCCTGAACCGCGCCTTTGAAGTCTCCTCCATGGGTATCCGGGTAAACGCGGAAAGCCTTGACCGCCAGCTCCGTCTGGCAAACTGCGACAGCCGCCGCCAGCTCCCTTTCCACAAAATGCTACTCGACAACCAGCTGCCCCTGACCATGGGCGGCGGCATCGGACAAAGCCGCCTGTGTATGCTGATGATCGGCTGCTGCCACATCGGCGAGGTTCAGGTCAGCCTCTGGGACCAGGACACCCTTGCCGCCTGTGCCCAGTCGGGCGTCCAACTGCTGTAAGGCATACATTCTTTTTTCTTGAAAGAAAAAAGAATCAAAAAAGAACTTTAACAAAACTACGTTTCGTCTTCGATGGACAAGGAGGAAAAAATGAACGTCTTAGCTAACCTGGAACCCCAAGCCGTATTCTGCTTCTTTGAAGAACTCTGCCGCATCCCCCACGAATCCGGCCACACCAAAGCCGCCAGCGACTGGGTCGTCCGCTTCGCCCAGGACCGTTCCCTTCGCTGCTGCCAGGACACCTCCGGCAACGTCATCATCTGGAAACCCGCCTCCCCCGGATATGAATCCCATCCCGCCGTCATGCTCCAGGGCCACCTGGACATGGTCTGCGTCAAGGACCCCGGCGTGGAGCACGATTTCTCCAAAGACCCCCTGGACCTGTGTGTGGACGGCGATTGGATAAAAGCCCGCGGCACCACCCTCGGCGGCGACGACGGCATTGCCGTAGCTATGATGCTCGCCCTCCTCGACAGCAATA
>CAMSIF010000047.1 GCA_947058885.1 uncultured Clostridia bacterium | reverse complement strand
GAGAATCCGGACGGCACAGAGAATCCGGACGGCACAGAGAATCCGGACGGCACAGAGAATCCGGATGGCACGGAGAATCCGGATGGCACGGAGAATCCGGACGGTACGGAGAATCCGGATGGCACGGAGAATCCGGACGGTACGGAGAAGCCGGACGGTACGGAGAAACCGGACGGCACAGAGAAACCGGACGATACGGAGAAGCCCACCAAACTGCCCTTCACCGATGTGGCGGAGGATGCCTGGTATCATGACGAGGTCCGCTACGTCTTTGAGAAAGGCATGATGCTTGGCGACGGCAGCCCGAACCTCTTTAACCCCAACGGTACTACCACCCGGGGCATGACCGTCATGATTCTCTACCGCCTGGAGGGCGAGCCCGAAACAGCTCCCTCCACCTTCGCAGACGTGGACGCTGGCCAGTGGTACGCCAAGGCAGTAGCCTGGGCCGCCGCGAACGGCATCGTCAATGGCAAGAGCGGGAACCGTTTTGACCCCAACGGCGCGGTGACCCGCCAGGAGATGGCCGCTATCCTGTACCGCTTTGCGGAACACAAGGGCTATGACGTCTCCGGTAAGGCGAACCTGAGCAGCTATGCTGACGCGGCTTCTGTCAGCGCGTACGCCACGGAGGCCATGCAGTGGGCTGTAGCCGAGGGCCTGATTGCGGGTTCCTACGGTATGCTGGAGCCCAACGGCAGCGCAGTTCGCGCCCAGTCCGCCGCGATTCTGGCGAGATTCTGCGAGAAGACGGCGAAATAAAAATCAAACGCCCAAAGAGAGGGAGGCAGTCAGAACTGCCTCCCTCTCTTTTTTGCTGCCGTAGTTTTCAGGTTTCCTCCTCAAACGCCACCTGGAACAGTGGATTTTCCAGAGACGCTTCCTCCAGCGTTTTCAGAAAGGAAGCTCCGTAAACGCCCAGAGCCTCCATCAACGCGGCCCGGCGGCGGATTAGCAGCCGGGTGGACTCCGGACGCTCTGTGAGAAGGTCGTACAGGGCGTCCAGATTTCTGCCGTAGTAGTCCGGAAAAGAGAGCTTTTGAGCTAATTGGTCGTGGAGCGCGGCGCGGGTGGAGGCCGACGCTCCATCTAATATAATGGTCTCCATCCCCTACTCCTCCCCGTACAACAGGGTGAAGCTCTCATAGTGGTCCTCTGTGTAGTAAATAAGTCCGTCGTTGGAGAAAATAATCCGTTTTGCCCCCCGGCTGGTCTCCCCAATGGTGTCGATATCGCATTCATAGTAGGTCCGGCCGTCCTCGCTGGGCAGAAGACCCTCCCGGTTGCCGAACCGGTCCCCGCCAATAGCGCATCCAGGCGCGTACCGCTCCACAGAGCCCCCTGTCCAACCCAGATCCCGGGCCTCGCTCTTGGTGATGTAGTTGTCCGGCAGGTGGTCGTAAAGATGCAGGTACAGCGAAACGTCCTCCGCACTGTTGTAAGTACCGTCTTCCTCCAACTCTGGGGCGGGGTCCTGGTAGAGGTCCTCGCCGCCGTTAGAGGTGCCTGTCAGCTCATTGGAGCCGGTGTCCTCGGATACCGGTATTTCGGAATCTTCCAGGTCCAGCAGGTCCGGGTCCTCCTCGGGAAGGATTTCCTGAACAGGGTCCTCGCCGCCAATAGTAAATTCGCTGCCGCCGGCAACTACCGTGAGGGAGCCGTCCGGACCGCTGGTGACGCCAATATCGCCGCAGCCCGCAAACGTGAAAACCGCTGCGGACAGCAGCAGCGTCAGTATTTTCCGTTTCATAAGTCCTCCTGTTTCGTGATATACCGCTATTTTACCATAAAACCATGTCCCGCGCAACCCGCATCATGCCTGATTTGTCCGGACCAGTCAGGAAAATCATTGGAAAATCGGGAAAAGAGCTTGACTTTTCCAATAAATTCTGTATAATAAAAAGGCTTGCATTACGCAGGTGAAAAATCCTTGCTCCCGTGGAAGAACGGGGGCCATTTGTCCAGAAGGAGGTGCGAACCATGGCGAAAATTTCCGATAGCTATGAGGTCGTGTATATCATCGATCCCAACCAGGGCGAGGAGGCTGTTGCCGCCGCCGTTGAGAAGTTCAAGGCGCTGGCTGAGCAGCACGGCTCTAACGTGGAGGTCGAGGAGTGGGGAAAGCGTAAGCTTGCCTACGCAATTGATTACAAGACCGAGGGCTACTATGTGCTGATGAGCTTCACCAGCGATCCCGCTTTCCCCAAGGAGCTGGACCGCGTGATGGGAATTACCGACGGCATCCTGCGCTCTATGATCGTCTGCAAGGGCGAGTAACAGAAGAGACAAAAGAGGAAGAAAACCAACATGTTAAACCGCATTGTCATTATGGGCCGCCTTGTGCGGGACCCTGAGCTGCGTACCACACAGTCCGGCATTTCCGTGACCAGCTTTACCCTTGCCGTGGACCGGGACTTCAAAAACCGGGATTCCGGAGAAAAGGGCACCGATTTTATTGACGTGGTGGCGTGGCGGCAGACGGCGGAGTTTGTCTGCAAGTACTTCGGCAAGGGCCGTATGGCCGTGGCGGAGGGCCGGCTCCAGATTCGGGATTGGAAAGACCGGGACGGCAATAACCGCCGCTCCGCTGAGGTAGTTGCCGATAACGTCTACTTCGGAGACAGCAAGCGCGACAGCGGTCCCGACCGGGACGGCTACGGCGCCCCTCCCCCCGCCTATGGCGGACAGTCCTCCGGTTACGGCGGCCAGCCCTCCTACGGCGGCTACGGCGCCCCCGTGGAGGACAGCTCCGGTTTCTCTGCCATTGACGATCAGGACGGCGATCTGCCTTTCTAAACAGCCGTCCCCCCATCCGGCGGTCCAGGGCCGCCACTAATCTGAACAGGAGGAAAGTACCATGGCTATGGAACGTGAAAATAGGCCTGCCCGCCCCGGTGCGCCCAGGAAGCGGAAAAAGGTCTGCCAGTTCTGCGTGGATAAATGCGAGCATATCGATTATAAGGACGCCGCCAAGTTGCGCCGCTTTATTTCCGAACGCTCCAAGATCCTGCCCCGCAGGACCACCGGCACCTGCGCCATGCACCAGCGCCAGCTGACCGAGGCCATCAAGCGGGCCCGTCAAATTGCGCTGCTGCCGTATGTGACCGAATAAGCTTGTTTGAAAGGGCCTGCCGCTTCCTTGCGCGGGCCCTTTTATTGTACCGGTTTCGAGGGAAGGAGCGGACGATGGACAAAAAAGGGAAATGGCTGGACTGGGCGGTGGAATTGCAGGCCATGGCCCAGGCGGGCCTGTACTACGGAAAAGACCCGTTCGACCGGGAACGGTGTGCGCGAATCCGCGAGATTGCCGCGGAGATGCTGGCCCTTCAGTCGGAAATTCCGCTGGAGAAGGTACGGGACCTCTTCTGCTGCGAAACCGGCTATCAGACCCCTAAGATTGATACCCGGGCCGCTGTTTTTCAGGACGGCAAGATTCTGCTGGTCCGGGAAAGAAACGGGAAATGGTCCCTGCCGGGAGGCTGGGTGGATGTGGGACTGTCCGTGAAGGAGAGCGCGGAAAAGGAAGTGCGGGAGGAGGCTGGCCTGGAGGTCTCCGCCGGTCTGGTCATTGCGGTGCAGGACCGGGAAAAGCACAACCAGCCCCGCTATGCCTGGAAGGTATGCAAAATATTTTTCCTCTGTACGCTGATAGGCGGCTCCTTTCAGGAGAATATTGAGACCACGGAGAGCCGTTATTTCGGCCTGGAGGAGCTGCCCAGCCTGGCGGAGGAGAAAAATACGGCGGAACAAGTGGCCATGTGCTTCCAGGCCAGCCGGGCGGAACACTGGACGACTCTATTCGACTAAAGGAGGCGACATAATGGCGGATAAAAACGGCATCAAGCTGGCGGCCCAAAACCGGAAGGCCCGCCACGACTACTTTGTAGAAGACCGCTATGAGGCGGGGATTGAGCTCTTCGGCACGGAGGTTAAATCCATCCGGGCGGGAACACTGAACCTGAAGGACGCCTACTGCATCGCCAAAAACGGGGAGATTTATCTCCACGGGATGCATGTCAGCCCCTATGAACACGGCAATATCTTCAACCGGGACCCGGTGCGTCCCCGCCGCCTGCTGATGCACAAGCGGGAGATTAACCGTCTCCAGGCCCTGGTCCAGCAGGACGGCTACGCCCTCATTCCCTTGAGCGTGTACTTCAAAAACAGCCGGGTGAAGGTGGAAGTGGGGCTGTGCAAGGGCAAGAAAAACTACGACAAGCGGGACGCCGCCGCCAAACGGGACGCTAAGCGGGATATTGACCGCGCCATGAAAACCTATAATCACTAAAAAGGAGAGGTATTTATGAGCAATCCTATTGTTACCATTGAACTGGAGAACGGCCAGATCCTCACAGGGGAGCTGTACCCGGAAAAGGCGCCCAATACCGTCAACAACTTCATTTCCCTGGCCAACAGCGGTTTCTATGACGGCCTGATCTTTCACCGGGTCATCCCGGGGTTCATGATTCAGGGCGGATGCCCCGACGGCATGGGCACAGGCGGCCCCGGCTACTCTATCCGGGGAGAGTTCAGCGGAAACGGGTTTGAGAAAAACGACCTGAAGCATACCCTGGGCGTGCTGTCCATGGCCCGCACGTCGGACCCGGACAGCGCGGGAAGCCAATTCTTTATTATGGTGGATGCCGCGCCCCATCTAGACGGCCAGTACGCTGCGTTCGGAATGATTACCGGAAATGTGGAGGCGGCGGTAGAGGTCTCCCGCGTCCCCAGAAGCATGATGGATGACAAGCCCAAGAAGCCTCAGAGCATCAAATCCATCCGCGTGGATGTACAGGATGGGGAGTACCCGGAGCCGGAGAAAAAGCAGTAAGTCCCGCCGGTTTGTAGCGGCACGTAAAACAGGAGCGCACGGCGTATGCCGTGCGCTCCTTGCGTGTGTCCCGTTATCCTAAAACGCGTTGGGGTCTATGGGCTCGCCGTCCTTCGTAACGCTGAAATGAAGGTGTGCGCCCAGTCCGGCCTCGCTGAGAGAGGTGTTGCCTACTGTGCCGATAATCTGGCCCGCCACCACCTCGTCGCCGGACAGAACGCTGGTCTCCTGCTGGAGGCTGGCGTAGGTTGTGATATGCCCGTTCTGATGGTCAATGACCACGGTGGTGCCAAGGCGGTCGTCCTGCTCCACGGAGAGGACTGTGCCGGCGGACGCGGCTACTACCGCGGTGCCTGCCGCCGCCTGAATGTCAATTCCGTCATGGGTGCGCCAATCACCCAGGGTAGCGTCGTAGGCCAGCTGGTCTACAGAGAAAACCGCTACCGTTTCGCCGCTGAGAGGGGCAACAACCGCCGGAGGTTCCGGGACGGAGACAGGGGCCGTGTCCATGACAGGCGCGGTCTGGGAAGTTCCGGTATTGTTTTCCTCCCGCTTTGCGGGGCGGGGGACGGGCCGCTCCACCACCACGGGCTCCTCGGAGAGCACCGGCTGAGCCGGTTCGTCCTCGTTGGAGGATACGCTTTGGGTGGGACCGGGGTCTGTATGGTCCACGGTCTGGACGGGGTCCTTATCGGGGGTTACGGTGTTGTTGTTCAGCAGGGCAAAATAGCCAACCACTCCGGCTGCGAGAACGCAGACAAGCAGGGCTATGTAGAAGCCCATGCCGCCGAAAATGGAGGAAGCCTGCCGCTTTCCTCTGTTGTCCATGCATTTCTTCCTTTCATCATCCTGCCGCTCAAAGGCGGGTGTTTTGGGTCCGGAGACCTTATGGCAACATTGTGCGCGGCTGAGGGCTGTTTTATTCAGGATGCCGGAATATTTTTTCCGCGCTTCCGGGGACTGCCGGAATTTTTTGCGGGAGACGCTCGAAACGGCGGGGAAGGGGGACTTTTGGCCGCCGTCCCGCCTCAATTTACAAATTGTTCAAATTGCGTGCAACAAATCATATTGACATGGAAGAATAATGGTGTTAAACTGCTTTTAGCACTCGAGGCAAAGGAGTGCTAAAGGAGAATCCGTCATGGAATTGACTGGCCGTAAGAAGCAAATACTGAAGGTGGTCACGGAGCGATACATCGCCGCCGCCGAGCCGGTGGGTTCCAAGTTCATCGCTCAGGCTATGGGCGGGGCTGTCAGTTCCGCCACCATCCGCAACGAGCTGGCGGATTTGACTGAGCTGGGCTACCTAGAGCAGCCCCACACCTCGGCGGGCCGCATCCCCTCCCCCAAGGGGTACCGGCTGTACGTCAACGAGCTGATGGAGCGCAAGGCCATTTCGGACCAGGAGGCGGAGGAGATTAACGCCGCCCTTCATGGAAAGATGAAGGAGCTGGATAACATGGTGGCCCAAGCGGGACAGATGGTCAGCTCTATTGCGGGATATCCGGCCTACTCGGTGGCGGCGGGGAAGGGAAGCGTCACGGTCCGGCGCTATGACCTTCTGCCGGTGGACGAGAGCAGTTTTATCGCTGTGGTGATGACGGACGGCAGCCGGGTAAAGAGCCAGCTGCTTCACAGCCAGATTCCGGTAACGCCGGAGGAGCTGCCCGCTTTGGCAAATCTGCTTAATTCCCATTTTACGGGCATTGGCGCCGAGGAGATGGGGCAGAAATTGATGGGGCTGGCGAGTCAGCTGGGGGCGGAGCTGTTTATGCCGCTGTCATTGGCGATTGAGTACGCGTCGGGAGTTATTGAGAGCAGCGCGCAGAACCATGTTTACGCCGCTGGACAAACGCGGATCCTGGCGCAGCCGGAGTTTCAGGATTTGAGCAAGGCGAACGAGCTGATGGCGCTGCTGACGGATCGGAAGGATAATCTTCCGGTTTTGGACGAAAATACTCCTATGCAAATACTCATTGGTCCGGAGAATGTGAACGAGGCTCTGCGGGATGCCAGCGTGGTGGTAGCCAGCTATGACATCGGCGATAATATGCGGGGACTGATCGGCGTGGTGGGACCCACCCGGATGGATTACGCCGCCGTTGCCGCGAGGCTGAGCTATTTTGCCGAGAGCCTGACAAAAATGTTTGGAAAAAATCATCAGTTACCCCCGAAGGAGGATGACATATCGTGAGTAAGAAAGAAAAGAATGCTCCAATGGAGGAGCAGGAGAATCAGGAGCAGGCTGCGGCGGCGGGGGATTCCCAGCCGGAGGAGCAGCCGGAGACCTTTACCGTCACCCGAGAGCAAATGGAGCAGATGGAACAGCTGGCGGGACAATTGGCGGCACTCAACGACCAGCGTTTGCGGCTGGCGGCGGAGTACGACAATTACCGTAAGCGGACCACCAAGGAGAAGGAATCCACTTATCAGGACGCGAAAATGGATACCATTGCCAAGTTTCTGGAGGTGTATGACAATCTGGAGCGGGCGGCGAGCCAGGAGGGGGATGAGGATAACATCCACAAGAAGGGGATGGTGATGATTTTCCACCAACTGGAGGGCGTGCTGGAGAAGCTGGGGGTGACGGTGGAGGACCCGATGGGACAGCCCTTTGACCCGGATAAGCACAGCGCGGTGATGCATTTGGATTCTGAGGAGTTTGGGGAGAATATTGTCTCTCAGGTGTTTCAGAAGGGGTTTCTGCTGGGGAAAAAAGTAATCAGGTTTGCTACTGTTCAGGTGGCGAATTAGTATAAAGTTTTCGCCCGCCTTTTTCAAAAGGCGGCGGGGGCCGGGGGCAGAGCCCCCGGTGGGTTTGGGCGAAGCCCAATCTGCTACTGTTTAAAAAATTTTTCTATATATTCAGGAGGACAACATCATGTCTAAAGTAATTGGTATCGACCTTGGTACAACGAATTCCTGCGTGGCGGTTATGGAGGGCGGCGAGCCTGTGGTCATCGCCAACGCCGAGGGCAGCCGTACGACGCCGTCTGTGGTGGCTTTCTCCAAGACTGGCGAGCGTATGGTGGGGCAGACTGCAAAGCGTCAGGCAATCACCAATCCCGACCGTACCATCGCTTCTATTAAGCGCGAGATGGGTTCCGACTACCATGTCACCATTGATGGCAAGAGTCACACTCCCCAGGAAATCAGCGCCGCTATCCTGCAAAAATTGAAGGCGGACGCCGAGGGCTATCTGGGGCAGACCGTCACAGAGGCGGTTATCACGGTTCCCGCTTATTTTACCGACTCTCAGCGGCAGGCTACTAAAGACGCTGGTAAGATTGCCGGTTTGGATGTCAAGCGTATTGTAAATGAGCCTACCGCCGCGGCTATGGCCTACGGACTGGACAAGGAGAGCGACCAGAAAATTATGGTCTATGACTTGGGCGGCGGTACCTTCGACGTGTCCCTGCTGGAAATCGGCGACGGGGTTATTGAAGTGCTGGCGACCGCAGGCAACAACCGTCTGGGCGGCGACGACTTCGACGAGTGCGTTATGAAGTACCTGGTAGCTGAGTTCAAGAAGGCAGAGGGGATTGACCTCAGCGGCGACAAGGTGGCTATGCAGCGGCTGAAGGAGGCGGCGGAGAAGGCGAAGATTGAACTCTCCGGCGTGACATCTTCCAATGTGAATCTGCCCTATATTACTGCCGACGCCACTGGTCCTAAACATTTGGATGTAAACCTGACCCGGGCCAAGTTCAACGAGCTGACCGCCCATTTGGTGGAGGCTACAATGGGTCCTGTGCGCCAGGCTATGAGCGATGCAGGCATCAGCGGCAGCGATATCGCCAAGGTGCTGCTGGTGGGTGGTTCCAGCCGTATTCCCGCTGTACAGGAGGCGGTGAAAAAGATTACGGGTAAGGATGGCTTCAAGGGCATCAACCCCGACGAGTGCGTGGCGGTAGGTGCGGCGATTCAGGCGGGCGTCCTTACCGGCGACGTGGAGGGCCTGCTGCTGCTGGATGTCACCCCCTTGAGCTTGGGTATTGAGACAATGGGCGGCGTATGTACCCGTCTTATTGAGCGCAACACCACCATCCCCGCTAAGAAGAGTCAGATTTTCTCCACTGCCGCTGACAATCAGACCTCTGTGGAGGTTAACGTTCTCCAGGGCGAGCGGGAGATGGCCGCAGCCAACAAGAGCTTGGGCCGCTTCCACCTGGACGGCATCGCGCCGGCCCGCCGGGGCGTGCCTCAGATTGAGGTAACCTTTGACATCGACGCGAACGGTATTGTTAACGTTTCCGCTAAGGATATGGGTACCGGAAAAGAGCAGCATATTACCATCACATCGTCCACCAACATGTCCAAGGAGGATATTGAGCGGGCGGTGAAGGAGGCGGAGCAGTACGCCGCCGAGGACGCCAGGATTAAGGACGAGGCCGAGACCCGCAATACCGCTGATCAGATGGTCTATCAGTCCGAGAAGACCTTGGAGGAGATGGGCGATAAAATTCCAGAGAGTGACAAGGCCAATGTGCAGTCCTGCCTGGAGAAGCTGAAGGAGGTTCTGAAGGGGACCGATACCGCCGCCATCAAGGAGGCCACCAACGCCCTCCAGCAGGCGTTCTACGCGGTAAGCGAGAAGCTCTACCAGCAGACGCCGCCCCAGGGCGGACCTGACATGGGCGGTCAAGCGTCCGGCGGAGACCAGGGAAGTGCGCAGTACTACGACGCCGACTACAAGGTGGTTGACGAGGACGGCACCAACAAGCAGTAAATCAGTGTAGACATTCCGATGGGACGGGGAGGGAATCCCCGCCCCATTTGGAATGCTTTCTGCGGATTGGATGTGAGAGTATATGGCTGAACAGAAACGCGATTATTACGAGGTCCTAGGCGTCCAGAAGGGCGCGGGGGACGATGAAATCAAAAAAGCATACCGGAAGCTGGCCAAGGCTAACCACCCGGACCTCCACCCCGATGACAAGGAGGCCGAGGCGCGGTTTAAGGAAATCAACGAGGCGTACGAGGTTCTCAGCGACAGTGACAAGCGGTCGCGGTATGACCAGTTCGGCTTTGCTGGGGTGGACCCCAACTACGGCGGCGGCGGTTTTGGCGGAGGGTTCGACGGCGGCTTCGATTTTGGGGATTTGGGAGATATCTTCGGCAGCTTTTTCGGCGGGGGATTCGGCGGCGGAGGCCGTTCCCGTACAGGTCCCCAGCGGGGCGAGAGCCTGCGTATGGGCTTGACAATCACCTTTGAGGAGGCGGCCTTCGGATGTGAGAAGGAGGTCAGCCTGGACCGGGTGGAGCAGTGCGAAACCTGCCGGGGTACCGGCGCGGCTCCTGGAACCAGTCCCGAGACCTGCAGCAAGTGCGGCGGCAGCGGGCAGGTCCAGCAGCGGCGGCAGACGCCTATGGGGGTGTTTGCCACGACAGGCCCCTGCCCCCAGTGCGGCGGCAAGGGGAAAATTATCAATACCCCCTGCAAGACCTGCGGCGGCAGCGGACAGGTGCGGAAGAAGAAGACGATCAAGGTCAATATTCCCGCCGGTATCGACAACGGACAAATCATCTCCCTGCGGGGACAGGGCAACGCCGGGAAGAACGGCGGACCGTCGGGGGATTTGCAGATTGTCATCAGCGTACAGCCCCACCAGCTGTTCCGCCGGGACGGCTCGGATGTGTACTGCGAGGCACCTATCACCTTCACCCAGGCGGTGCTGGGCGGAGAGATGGAGATTCCTACGATTGACGGCAAGGTGAAATACGACATTCCCGAGGGCACCCAGACCGGGGCAACCTTCCGGCTGCGGGGCAAGGGCATTCCCAATGTGAATGGCCGGGGCCGGGGAGACCAGTTCGTTACCGTTTACATTGAGACGCCGAGAAACCTGAACCGGGAACAGAAAGAGGCCCTGAAAAAATTCAGCGCAACGCTGAAGGAGGCCAACTACGAGGAGCATAAGAGCTTTTTTAAGAAGTTCAAAAAATAGGAGAAAAGACTATGAAAATCGCAATCGCGTCCGACCACGGCGGCTTTGATTTGAAAGAGGAACTGCGCGTCTGGCTGACGGAACAGGGGCATGAGGTGACGGATTACGGATGCTCCGGACATGATAGCTGCGACTACGCGGACTTTGCCGCTCCGGCGGCCCGGGATGTGGCGCAGGGACGTCAGGACCGGGGAATCGTCATTTGCACCACCGGCATCGGCGTTTCCATTACCGCGAATAAGGTGAAGGGAATCCGGTGCGCCCTGTGCAGCGAGCCCTGGAGCGCGGAGATGACCCGCCGCCATAATGACGCCAATATGCTGGCCCTGGGGGCCGGGGTGGTGGGGCCGCTGATGGCCCGGCAGATTGTGACCGCCTTCCTGACGTATGAATTCGAGGGCGGCAGGCACCAGCGGAGAATTGATAAAATCGCAGAGGCTGAAAAGCTGTAAAAAACTGGCGGGGTATATTCCCCGCCAGTTTTTTACTTTCTTTTCAGAAAAGGATCCCTCTTATTTTCTTATTGCAGCAATCAAAAATTGATCCTGCCATTTTGCTTCGCCGCCAAAAATATCTATTATTATATTCACATCCAATTTCCATGTCCCGACAACATAAATAACGCCCCCAGCTTTTAATACCCGCCTGCATTCCCGTTCAATTTCAATCCATTGGGACTGAATATGAAAAAATGCGTTGTACAGAATGATTGTATCAAACGTATCATCTGCGTAATCCATTTTGGACGCATCCATGATTTGAAAATGCAGTTTTTCCTTAAGGCTGCTGTTTAGCCTTCGGGCATCAAGATCAATGCAATAAACGCTATCGGAATAGGCTGATGCAGAAACAGAAAAATCAGCCGCCCCACAGGCAACTTCGAGAATCGCCTTATTTTCTATATCCGCACGGAGCAGCTTAACAAGAATATCCGTATTTTTCATGCTTTTCTCCTTCACAAATTCCGGCTTCCGGTAGTCACATCCCGCAGGCCACGCCTACGACAGCGGAGGCCAGAATGAAGAGAATGGGATGGAGGCCCTTGGTTTTCTTCACCTTGTTGGTCAAAATCCAGAGAATAATGGCAAGAACCCAGCCTTTCCAATTGAAGAAAGCCAGCCCAAAACCGTTCGCCAGGGTGTCTGTAAAAAAGAGATTGGATATGACGACGGACAGTCCAGCGGCGGCAATCAGACCCGTGGAGGCGGGACGCAGGCCGTAAAAGGCGTTCTCAACATACCGGTTGTTACGGAAGCTGTTCAGGAAGGAGGCGATGATGAGGATGACAATGATGGACGGCGCGACAAGGCCTACCGTAGCCACCACCGCGCCTAAAATCGAGCCGATCACCCCGCCTTGGGTCCGGCCTGTCACATAGCCCACATAGGTCGCCATATTTACGCCGATAGGACCAGGGGTGGATTCGCCGACAGCAATCATGTTAGCCACGTCGTCCCGGGTAAACCAGTGGGTGGCATCCGCCATGTCGTAGAGGAAGGGAATTGTCGCCATACCGCCGCCTACGGCGAAGAGACCGGTTTTGAAAAACTCGTAAAACAGCCGCAGATACAACATTATTTCTTCACCCCCAGATTCTTCAGCAGTATACCGGCTGCGGCAGCCAGCGCAACAAACAGCACCGGACTCAGCGGAGTGAAGTAGCTGCCCAGAGCTACCAGCAGAAAGACCGCCAGAGTGGGCGTATCCACTACCGCTTTTTTATAGAGCTTCACCACGGCGTTCAGAATCAGGATGCACACGCACACCCGGATACCGCCAAAGGCGTGCTGCACCCAGGCCAAATGGGAGAAAGCGGTGATGACGCCCGCTAACAGGGAGATGATAATCAGCGAAGGAAAGGCCACGCCCAGCGTGGAGACAACACCCCCGGCGACGCCCTTCTGCTTCTGCCCAATAAAAGTGGCGGTATTGACCGCGATGATGCCGGGCGTACACTGGCCGATGGCAAAGTAGTCCATCAGTTCCTCTTCAGTAGCCCAGCCCTTGTTGTCCACTACCTCTCTCTGGAGAATGGGCAGCATGGCGTAGCCGCCGCCGAAGGTCATGACGCCTACCTTTGCAAAGGTGATAAACAGGTCCAGCAGGATGTTCACGGTTGATTCTCTCCTTTTCTAAAATAATCCGGTAGCCAGTATAGCATCTTTAACGTTATTTGTAAACGTAGAAAAATTTTACCATGTAAAAGAAAAAATAGATAGCTGCTGACAGAACATGAAAAATCTGCTATAATAGGCTCACTCATAAAATCGGGAAATATCCCAAAGGGAGGAACCATATGGAAAATGAGGTGAAGCTGACGAAGCTGGCCAACTGCGCGGGATGCGGGGCCAAGGTGGGGGCTGGCGTTCTGGCCCAGCTGCTGGAGGGCATTCAGGTCCACACAGACCCCAGGCTGCTGGTAGGGTTCGACAAGAGCGACGACGCTTCCGTTTACAAAATCTCGGACGAGCTGGCCTTAGTGCAGACAGTGGACTTTTTCCCGCCGATTGCCGACGACCCCTATCTGTTCGGACAAATTGCCGCCACCAACGCTCTCAGCGACGTGTATGCTATGGGCGGCGAGCCTAAACTGGCCTTAAATCTGATGTGCGTTCCCAAGGACATGCCCCAGGAGGCGGTTCACCAGATGCTCCGGGGCGGGTACGACAAGGTTTACGAGGCGGGCTGCCTTATTACCGGCGGCCATAGTATCTTTGACAGCGAGCCCAAATATGGTCTGGCGGTGACAGGCTTTGTCCATCCGGACCGCGTTTTGACCAACAGCGGGGCCCGCCCCGGGGACGTGCTGGTGCTGACGAAGCCCCTTGGCATCGGCGTTCTTACCACCGCTTTCAAGGGAGAGCTGGCCTCTCAGGAGGGAATGGAGCTGGCCTACCGCTTGATGACGGCCCTCAATAAGAATGCCCGGGATGTCCTGGTGAAGTACCGGGTTCACGCCTGTACCGATGTCACCGGGTTCTCCCTGCTGGGACACCTTCTGGAGATGACCCAGGGCAGTGATGTGCAGGCTGCGCTCCATGTGAGCCAGATTGACCTCATTCCAGAGGCGCTGGAGCTGGCGAAAATAGGGATACTTCCCGAGGGCATGTACCGCAACCGGACCTTTGCCGAGGCCTATGTGGACGTGGGGAATACGCCTCTGTACCAGCAGGACGTCCTCTTTGACCCCCAGACCGCCGGCGGACTGCTGGCGGCGGTCCACCCGGAGGATGCGGACGCCCTCTTCGCGGAACTGAAGGAGTGTGTGCCCAGCGCACAGCGGATTGGCGAGATCAGGGCCGTTCAGGAGGGCGAGGCCGCCAGGATTCTTTTGCGCTAGGAAATCGTAAATATAACCGGAATGCCGTATCCTTACCAAAGGATGCGGCATTTTTTCCGAAATTCTGGAAATAATAACAAAGCAGGTGAAAAACTTCCTGGCTTGACACCTTTCTATCACCTACGATATCGTATCTTTTAACCGGAAGAATTTGGTAAATCTGCTGAATTTTGCCGAAAAAAACAAAGAGAGGTACTTACTATGTCCAGAAAAACTATTTTGCCCAATATCGCTTATGATTCCCAGCGGCACAGCTTTTATGTCACTATGCGCAGCGCGCCGAAAAATGGACAGCCGGCGAAACGGATTGTCCGCTGCTTTCCTACTCTGGAGCAGGCTATGCAGGTGCTGGACGGCTATAATGCCGGCAGAATTCTTTCCCAAAGCACCGGCACAGAGGAGCTGACCGTAGGGCAATGGCTGACCTACTGGCTGGAGCAGGTCATCAAACCCTGCCGGTCGGCCAGCACTGTCCACGGCTACACCATGATTATCCGCAACCATCTGTCCCCGGCGTTGGGAAGTATCCGGCTGCGGGAGCTTACCGCCGCGCAGATTCAGCAGTACCTTAATCGTAAACAGGCGGAGGGCCTGTGCAGCAATACCGTGCGGAAGCATCACGGAGTTCTGCATAACGCCCTGGAGCATGCCCGGAAGCAGGACCTGGTCGCGCGGAACGCGGCGGAACAGGCGGTGCCGCCCTCCTCCACCCGGCCCAAACACCATTTCTACGACTCGGAGACCATGTCCCGGCTGTTTGAAATTCTGGCGGGTACGTCTATGGAGCCGGTGGTGAAGCTGGCCGGATATATGGGCCTGCGGCGCAGTGAAATCTGCGGGCTGAAGTGGAGCCACGTAGACCGGGCAAACAAGGTAATCACCATCGCGGAGGCCCGCACCGCCGTCAACGGACGCTCTGTGGACAAAGGGACAAAAAACCGCTCCTCCGTCCGCCGCCTGGGCTATCAGGGATTGACGGATATGGAGGAGCTTATGGACCGGCTTTGGGAACAGAGGCTGACGGATATGGCCCGGATGGGGGACGCCTATTCGGATCAGGACTTTGTAGTCTGCCACGATGGCGGACTGCCCTATCAGCCGGACTACCTCAGCAACCGCCTGCAACGGGTACTGGCAAAAACGGAACTGCCTTACGTGACCCTGCACGGCCTGCGCCACAGCTTTGCCAGCATTGCCCACAGCCGCAACGTGCCGCTCTTTGGCATCAGTAAGGCCCTGGGCCACAGCAATACCAATACCACCACTCAAATTTATATGCATCTCTTTGACGAGACCCATCTGTCCGTTGTGCAGGAGGTGGGAAAGGCCATCGACGGCGGGAACTCATAATGGAAGAAAACGGAGAAAACACGGGACGCCTGGTTATTTTCAACCAGGCGTCCCGTGTTAGAAAAGGGAATCAGGCGGCAGAGAACTGGTCCTTGCCCACGCCGCAGAGGGGGCACTCGAAGTTCTCAGGGAGGTCCTCCCACTTGGTGCCGGGAGCGATGCCGTGGTCGGGATCACCCAGCGCCTCGTCGTACTCGTAGCCGCACACGTCGCAAATGTATTTCATGGCAGTTGTTCCTTTCGTGTTATAGGGATATTTTTAGTATAACCTGTTTTGGGAAGAATACGTGTTGCAAATCCTACAATTAGAAAATTTCTCTGGTTTAACCCAGTTCAGCCTGCCCGGTGTAGAGCTGGTAGTATTTACCGCCCTGTTCAATGAGGCCGTCATGGTCGCCCCGTTCGATAATCTCTCCCTGCTCCAGGACCATGATAGCCTTGGCGTTGCGCACGGTGGAGAGACGGTGGGCGATGACGAATACCGTCCGGTCCGCCATAAGCTGGTCCATGCCCCGCTCAATAAGCTTCTCCGTGCGGGTGTCGATGGAGCTGGTCGCCTCGTCCAGAATCAGCACCGGGGGGTCCGCCACGGCGGCCCGGGCAATAGCCAGAAGCTGCCGCTCGCCCTGGCTGAGATTTCCGCCGTCACCGGTAATCATGGTGTCGTAGCCCTGGGGCAGATGGCGAATGAAGGTGTCGGCGTTGGCCAGCTTTGCCGCGGCCTGGACCTCCTCCATGGTGGCCTCCAGCTTGCCATAGCGGATATTATCGGCAATGGTGCCGGTGAAGAGGTGGGTATCCTGAAGGACAATGCCCAGGGACCGGCGCAGGCTCTCCTTGCTGATGTCCCGCACATCAATGCCGTCGTAGGTGATAA
>CAMSIF010000046.1 GCA_947058885.1 uncultured Clostridia bacterium | reverse complement strand
ATCTACACAACCGCGGACACTCGTTCCCTACACGACGCTCTTCCGATCTGCTGCCTGGACCTGGATACGGACGACGGGGAGCTGGTCTACGACGGCTTCACGGTTTATACCTCCGGCGCGCCGGATAACGAGGTCGTATACGATGTATTTTAGCCCCGGTTGGAATATCGCGAGGTGAAGCCGCAAATGAAAAAAACCGCATACCGGCCCCAAGGGGCTAATTACGCCGCGATTCTCGCGGTTCTGTTGACGCTGTTGCTTCTGCTGGGGGCGTTTGCCGCCGCCTATTTTATCACGCCCAACAGTTCACGCCCCGTGCTTGGGGAGGGGGACGTCCTGATCTACCATCAGCCGGATGGGGCGTTATCCTTATCGTGGCCGGAAGCTGGGGAACAGTCTCAGTATCTGCTGTATTACCGCAGTGGTGAGGAGAAAGCCTATTTGTTTGCCGGACAGTACGAAGAAAACAACGCTCTTATCTCTGGCATTCCCATGGACGAGCCTCTTCATCTGAGAATTCGGGCCATGTCCTTTGGCAGAAATCTGCTGGGTATGACCCGCGAACTGCTGAGTCAGGAGAGCATTGAGGTTTCGGTTTTTCCGCAGGAGCTGCCTGCGCGGCCCAAGCTGGCCGGAGTTCCCAGCGAGGACAAATCCCTGTCTCTGAGCTGGACACCCGGGGAGAACTGCGGCTATGAGGTCTGCTCGATAGTAAACGGAAAATATACGCCCCTTACCACCGTCAACGGCGGCGCGGCAACCATTCGGTTCGGCGAGGAAGGGGATATGGATATGCCCAGTTACGAGGCCCCGGCCCAGATAGCGGTTCGTCCAGCTTTTCACGGGGAGGGCTATGTGCTTTACGGGGATTACTCCATGCCTTTTTCCGTGGAACGGGAATCTCTTCTAGGCGGCGAGCTGTCCCTGGAGTACCAGGAGAGCGGCGAACGGCTGTACACGCTGCGCTGGAACGAGACAAAAGGGGACTACTACGAAATCCAGGAGTGGGACCAGGAGTACAGCCAGTGGGAAACGCTGGTCCGGATTGAGCGGCAAGACGAGCGGGTCTACGAGACAGGGCGTCTGGGGTCCGGGACGAATCACCGGTACCGGGTGACAGCCTATAGCCATGAGGCTGCGGAGAGCTTTGCGGTATCGGAGAACAACGGTTTTTCCGCCGACCCGGACGAGATATCCTTCCGGGCGTCGGTTTCCCCTCTTTACGCCACGGTATGGCCTATCATGGACTTACCGCTCTATGACGATACCCGGCAGTCCAAGACTCTGACTAAGGTGCCGGGCGGGACAGCCCTGTGCGTGTTGGAAGAACTTGGGAACTGGTTCTATGTCCGCTATCAAGACAGCTACGGATATATTGATAACCGCTTCTGTATGATAAACCTGACGGAATACGCAGGGGATATCTGCACCTATAACATTGCTAACAGCTATCAATCGGTTTTCAAGGTTCACGAGTACCCTATTGAGAGCATTACGGCGCGGGTTATTCCGGGTTTTGAGAACGTTCAGCTCTCTAACGGTGAATATTTAACGCCCTATCTGTACCCCAGCTCCAGGAAGCTGCTGGCCGCCGCTGAAGCGGCGGAAGCCGACGGCTACCGGTTTGTTATCTACGAAGCCTACCGTCCCAATGAGGCAACCCGGTTTCTGTATGACACCACGATGGAGCAATTGAACAACCCCGTGCCGGACCTGGACAGCGAGGGCCGGGCGATTGATTCCAAAACCGGGTTATCAATTGACCCCAAAACCGGTTTTCTAATTCATCCAGAAACGGGAGCGTTGATAGACCCGGCGGACATTCCGGACCCGGAGCCCGAGACAGCCCCGGACTCTCCCGCTGAAGGAGAGGAAGGCGCGGGCCTGCCGCCGGAGGGCGAGCCTCTTTTGCCGGATGAGGCCGCCTTGCCGGACGATTCTGCCGCTGGCGGTTCTGACGAAGGGGAATTAGAGGAAGAGGAGAACCCCGTCCCCAACGCGCCGGAAAACACCGTCACACTGGGGCAGATTATGACAGACGGGAGATTCAAAATCTCCAGTTTTCTGGCTGCGGCGACTTCGGCGCACAACCGGGGCATTGCACTGGATCTGACTCTGGAGACCCTGGAGGGCGAAGAGTTGGAAATGCAGTCGCCTATCCATGACCTGAGCTGGCACGCCGCCACCTATCTCAACAACGAAAACGCCAAGCTGCTGGAACACTATATGAAAGATGTGGCAGGGATGAACGGCTTGACCAGCGAGTGGTGGCACTTCCAGGATGACGTCACCAGAAATGCCATCAAACTGAATACGTACCTCTATAAAGGCGTCAGCGCCGAGGGCTGGGTCAAGGATGATACCGGCTGGCGTTACCGCCGTCCGGACGGCAGCTTCTACCGGGGGGACAGCATTTCTGTGGACGGTAAGAGCTACAGTTTGGATGGAAACGGGTATGTGGTAGAATAACGGAGCGGAACGGCGCGGCGGAAGCCGCGCTGTTTTGCTGCTGGCAGTATTTCTTGGATTGCCCGTTTTTCCATCGGGGGCGTATTGGATGCCCGGTCTTGACTTTTCCGGGCCTGTGGAGTAATATAAAATAGATATTTTATTTTACAAATGTGCGTAGAGGGGGAATTGTTGTGCCGGTAAAATATATCTTTGTAACAGGCGGCGTAGTCTCCGGGTTAGGTAAGGGGATTACCGCCGCTTCTTTAGGCCGTCTGCTCAAACAGCGGGGCCTGCGGGTGAAGGTCCAGAAGCTGGACCCCTATCTGAACGTGGACCCAGGGACCATGAGTCCCTACCAACACGGCGAGGTGTTCGTCACCGACGACGGCGCGGAGACAGATTTGGACCTTGGCCACTACGAGCGGTTCATAGACGAAAGCCTGGACGTGAACTCCTCGGTTTCTTCAGGCAAGGTCTACTGGGATGTACTCAGCCGGGAACGCCGCGGAGACTATCTGGGCGGCACGGTGCAGATTATCCCCCACATCACTGGGGAAATCAAACGCCGTATTTACCAGCTGGATACGCCGGACACCGACGTAGCCATCGTGGAAATCGGCGGCACGGTAGGCGACATTGAGAGCCAGCCTTTTCTGGAATCCATCCGCCAGGTAGCGGCGGAGCGGGGCCGGAACAATGTCATGTTTATCCATGTCTCGCTGATTGTATCCATTCCGGGTACCGGCGAACTAAAGAGCAAGCCCACCCAGCACTCCGCCAAAGAGCTTTTAGGCCTGGGGATTCAGCCCGACGTAATTATGTGCCGCTGTGACGAGCCGGTTCCTGCGGATATCTTGGAAAAAATCTCTCTTTTCTGCAATATCCCCCGAGAAAATGCCATTCCCAATTTAACGGCAGGCCTTCTCTACGAAGTCCCGCTGATGCTGGAACGGGAGGGATTAGCGGATGTGGTTGTGCGGCGTCTGGGTCTCATTTGCCACATGCCGGACCTGACGGAGTGGGCCACCATGGTTCACCGGGCCAAGCACCCGAAAGGAACCGTAAAAATCGCCCTGGTGGGCAAGTACGTTGCGCTTCACGACGCCTACCTCTCCGTAGTGGAGGCACTAACCCACGGCGGCATAGAAAATGACGTCCGGGTAGAAATCAAGTGGGTCAACAGCGAGACGGTAACGGACGAAAACGCGGCCGCCCATTTCTCGGACTGCTCCGGGATTTTGGTGCCTGGGGGCTTCGGCAGCCGGGGCATTGAGGGCAAAATCAGTGCCGTGCGCTACGCGCGGGAGAACAAGGTGCCGTTCCTAGGCATCTGCCTGGGGATGCAGATGGCGGTTATTGAGCTGGCGCGGTACGCCGGACTGGAGGGCGCGCATTCCAGCGAGCTGGAACCCGCCACCAAGCATCCTGTCATCGACTTAATGCAGGACCAGGTAGGGGTAACGGACATGGGCGGCACTATGCGGCTGGGCAGCTATCCCTGCGTGCTGCTGGAGGGAAGCCGGGCTTCGGCGGCCTACGGCGCGGAGAGAATCGACGAGCGTCACCGTCACCGCTACGAGTTCAACAACGATTTCCGTAGTGTGCTCAGTGCGGCGGGGCTGGTATTTTCCGGCCTCTCCCCGGACGGACGTTTAGTAGAAATTGTAGAGTTGAGCGATCATCCCTGGTTTGTAGGAGTGCAGTTCCACCCGGAATTGAAGAGCCGTCCTAACCGGGCCCATCCTTTGTTTCGGGAATTTATCGCCGCAGCAAAGAATCTGTAGCGGCTGGACAAGTCCTCTTCTTTTTCATTTCCCACAAGAGAGAAAAAACTATATACAGAAAGGAGTTCATCATGCGTGACTATATTATCATGACGGACAGCTGCTGTGACCTCCCTGCTCAGATGGTGAAGGATCTGGAGCTGACGGTACTGCCTTTGTCATTCTATATGGAGGGGCGGGAATACTATAATCATCCGGACAACCGGGATATAGACCCTGGTGATTTCTACGCCCGTCTGAGGGCCGGAGCAATGGGCACCACATCTGCGGTCAGCACCGGTGTATTTGAGGCCGCCATGTCCAGAACCGTAGAGGATGGCATGGATATCCTATGCATCAACTTTTCCTCCGGTCTTTCCACCACGTACCAGTCCGCCTGCATTGCGGCGAAGGATGTCATGGAGGCCCATCCGGGAAGCAAAATCCTGGTGGTAGACAGTCTGAGCGCGTCTTTGGGGCAGGGGCTGTTGCTGTACTTGGCTGTCCAGGAGAAACGGAAGGGCCGCACGATTGAGGAGGTTCGGGACTTCGCTGAGGAGCGCAAGCACCACATCTGCCACTGGTTCACCGTAGATGATCTGAACCATTTGAAGCGGGGCGGGCGGGTTTCTGCGGCAGCGGCCCTGGTGGGGACCATGCTGCAAATGAAGCCTGTTCTTCATGTGGATGATGAAGGGCATCTTATCCCGGTGGACAAGGTTCGCGGGCGCAAGGCGTCTGTTCAGGCGGTTCTGGACATGATGGAGCAGCTGGTGACGGACTCCTCTGTGGTTTTTATCAGTCACGGTGACTGCGCTCCCGAGGCCGAAGCCCTGGCGAAATATATTCAGGAAAAATTCTCGGTGGAGACTTTGCTGATTAATTTTGTGGGACCTGTTATCGGGAACCACTCCGGACCAGGGACTTTGGCGCTCTTCTTCCAAGGGAAACGGAGATAATACTATGGCCCAGATGTTCTAATACAAAATAATTCTGACTTGCCAGTCATACTCCGCGCACGGCGCGGGGACGGGGGCGTTACTTTTTGCCCGTGCAAAAAGTAACCAAAAACACGCTTAAGGGGGTGAAACCCCCTTAAGAATCCTCCTAGGATTACGCTTAAGGACACTGCGGCGGGAAATCGTGAGGCTGTGCCTCCGAATTTCCCGCCGCTTCCCTTATCACTGACAGTATTCGATACTTCGCCTGACGGCCCTCGACCCCTACACCCATATATTCGCCCTTTAACTAAAGTCGGAACCTTTTTTTTCGAATTTTTCGCCGTTTTCACTGGAAATGTTTACATATCTCTTGTTGACGGTTGCCGGTTGCTGGTATATAATAGAGTGATTTTTTATAGATAGGAACGTATACAGTATGTGGATTGCAGATGATTGGAAAGACTATGAACTGCTCGACTGCGGCGGCGGCGAAAAATTAGAACGCTGGAACACTAAACTCCTCATCCGCCCCGATCCCCAAGCAATCTGGCCAACCCCACGCCTTCCCTCTGGATGGCGCAACCCAGATGGCCGCTACTTCCGTTCCGCATCCGGCGGTGGTCACTGGGACAAAAATAAACTCCCCCCACAGTGGCAGATCCACTACAAAAACCTCACCTTCCACGTCAAACCCATGAACTTCAAGCACACTGGTCTTTTCCCTGAACAGGCGGTTAACTGGAACTTCGCCCAAGACCAGATTACCCGCGCCCAACGCCACATCAACGTCCTCAACCTCTTTGCGTATACCGGCGCCGCCACCGCTGCATGTGCCGCCGCTGGAGCCAGCGTCTGCCACGTAGACGCCGCAAAAGGAATGGTCTCCTGGGCCAAGGAAAACGCCAAAGCCTCCGCTCTGGAAGAGGCCCCTATCCGCTGGATTGTGGATGACTGCACCAAATTTGTAGAACGCGAAATCCGACGTGGACGGCGGTACGACGCTATCATCATGGACCCCCCAAGTTACGGTCGCGGTCCCACCGGAGAAGTCTGGAAACTCGAGGACAACCTCTTTCCCTTTGTAGAATTATGCGAAAAAGTCCTCTCCGATAACCCGCTTTTCGTCATCATCAACTCCTACACCACCGGTCTCGCCCCCAGTGTGCTAACCTACATCATGGAGACCATATTCTCCAAAAAACACGGAGGGCACACCTTCAGCGATGAAATCGGCCTCCCCGTCACGGAAACAGGGTTAGTCCTCCCTTGCGGAGCCACAGGCCGTTGGACATCGGCCCGGTAGCCTATGGACAGAATCCTACGGAATCTATTGTTCATGCTCCCCGGATGCTGTATTGCGGCTCTTCTGTTCTTCTTACTGCGCCGGCGGAGAAAAAGACGCTTAGCTGGCCGGAACTTAACCAGCGGTCCGTTCCGTGAGGCCGGAATGCTCCTGCTATGGCTATTTTCCGGCGGCATGGCGGCGATTACACTCTGCCCACACCCCAGCTGGCTGTTCGCAGGCCTGGTATATGGTTACTGGACCCCGTACCTTGACCTCGCCAACCTAGGTAGCCGGGTAAGCCTGCTCCCCTTCAGCGACCTCGATAACGCCTACAATGTGATAGGCAATATCGTCATGTTCCTGCCCTTCGGCTTCTTTGCCGCCTTGCTGTGGAGGGGCTTTAACGGGAAACGCGCTGCTGCTCTGGGGTTGATGATTACGGTCTGCATTGAATGCTGGCAGCTCCTCGTAGGCCGGGCCACAGATGTGGATGACATTATTCTAAATACATTAGGCGTATTTTGTGGATACTGGCTCTGGCGGTTACTGAAAAGATGTTCACCTAAATTTCAAAAAAGATTCCATATAATAGAAAATCAAAAACAAAATTGACGGCGGCATTATCAAAGAAAGTGGATAACCCGTAAAGAGGAAATGGAATGGCAGAAATTATCAAAACTGAAAACCTCACCTTCTCCTACCCAGCCGACGAGGGGCAGGAGCCGGTACAAGCCCTAAAGGGTGTTGACCTATCAATAGAAAAAGGAAGCTTTGTAGTAGTTCTAGGACACAACGGGTCTGGCAAATCTACCCTTGCCAAACACATGAACGCGGTACTCCTTCCAAGCGGGGGTAAGGTCTGGGTAGCAGAGATGGACACCACCAGAGAAGACCTCCTGTTGGAAATCCGCCGTCAGGTAGGTATGGTATTCCAAAACCCGGATAACCAAATCGTGGCAAATGTAGTAGAGGAGGACGTGGCCTTTGGCCCGGAAAACCTCGGTGTGCCCACATTGGAACTGCAAAAGCGTGTCAGCGCAGCCCTACAGGCCGTGGGGATGGACGAATTTTCCCTGCACGCGCCGCATCACCTCTCTGGGGGACAGAAACAGCGGATTGCTATTGCGGGAGTTATCGCCATGGAACCGGCCTGCATCGTACTGGATGAATCTACCGCAATGCTGGACCCCTGCGGGCGGCGTGAGGTACTAGATACCGTGCGGCGGCTGAACAGAGAAAAGGGGATTACCATTGTACTCATTACGCATCATATGGACGAAGCCGCTATGGCGGACCGGGTGGTCGTGATGGATAACGGCAGGGCCGTGATGGACGGTCCGCCGGAAAAAATACTAGTGCGGGTAGAAGAATTGCGGGCAATAGGATTGGCCGCGCCGCATACTGTGGAACTGCTCTACGGCTTGCGGGAGGATGGTTTTGACGTACCCTTGGGAGCGTTGCAGGTAGAGGCGTGCGCCAAGGCCATCGCGGAAAGCCTGTAATAAAGTTTTCGTCCACCTTTTTCAAAAGGTGGCGGAGTCCAGAGGCAGAGCCTCTGGCGGGTTTGGGCGGAGCCCAATAGGAGGACAAACATTTGAAAGCAATCATTCGTGTGGAGAACCTGATTCACACCTACGGAGCTGGTACTCCGTTTTGCCGCAACGCGGTAAACGGAGTCAATATGGAAATCTATGAAGGGGAATTCCTAGGCGTTATCGGCCATACTGGGTCTGGGAAATCAACCCTGATTCAGCACCTCAACGGGCTGTTGAAGCCCACCAGCGGGGCTGTCTATCTGGGGGACCGGGACATCTGGGCGGAACCGAAAAAAATCCGGGAAGTACGGTTCCGTGTGGGACTGGTGTTTCAGTACCCAGAATACCAGCTCTTTGAGGAAACAGTCTATAAAGATATTGCCTTTGGGCCGAAAAATATGGGCTTGGAAACGGCGGAAATCGACCGGCGTGTACGTACTTCCGCCGCTTTTGTGGGACTGGGGGAGGATATGCTGGAAAAATCTCCCTTTGACCTCTCCGGCGGTCAGAAACGCCGGGTGGCTATTGCCGGGGTTATCGCCATGGAACCGGAGGTGCTTATTCTGGACGAGCCTTCGGCGGGGCTTGATCCGGCGGGGCGGAAGGGCCTTCTGGAAAATATTCAGGCTTACCATCGGGAGAAGGGCACTACTGTAGTTATGGTCAGCCACAGCATGGACGAGGTGGCGGAAAATGTGGACCGCATTGTGGTACTTGCCAACGCGGGAGTGGTTATGAGCGGCACGCCCCATGAGGTGTTCAGCCGCGCCCAGGAGCTGATGGACGTGGGACTGAATGTACCCCAGGTGACGCAGGTAGCGATGGAATTGGTCCGGAGGGGTGTGGACATCGACCCAGCGGTCTATACAGTACCGGATTTACGGCGGGCATTGGCTGCTCTGAAGGGAGGGCGGACCTGATGCTGAAGGATATTACTCTTGGGCAGTATTTTCCGGGAGACTCTCTGGCTCACCGGCTGGACCCCAGAACGAAGCTTATTTTAACCGTCATCTATATTGTGACGCTTTTCTGCGCCAAGTCTTTTGTATCCTATGGCGTGGTGGCCGCGCTGCTGGTGACGGGGGTGAAGATTTCCGGCGTGGCCCCCAAGGCCCTGGTCAAGGGGCTGAAACCTATCCTGTTTATTGTCTGTTTTACGGCGGCGTTGAATCTGCTTTATACGCCTGGAGACGTTCTGGTGAGCTTGTGGATTTTCAAAATCACCACGCAGGGTATCTTTACTGCCTTTTTCATGGTCCTGCGGATTACTATGCTCATCATGGGCACGTTTCTGCTGACCTACACCACCAGTCCTATTGCCCTTACCGATGGCCTGGAGACCCTGTTGGGACCGCTGAAAAAAATTCGGGTGCCCGTTCACGAACTCGCGATGATTATGTCGATTGCGCTGCGGTTCATCCCTACGCTGATTGAAGAAACGGATAAAATCATGTCCGCTCAAAAGGCACGGGGCGCGGATTTTGAGAGCGGGAATATTTTTCAGCGGGCCAAGGCTCTGGTACCCATTCTGGTGCCGCTCTTTATCTCGGCGTTCCGAAGGGCGGACGAACTGGCAGTAGCGATGGAGTGCCGCTGTTATCACGGCGGCGAGGGCCGCACAAAGCTGCATGTACTTCGATACCAGGCGAGGGATTACTTGGTTTTGCTGGCGTATCTGGCGGTGCTTGCCATCGTCTTGATATTGGCGAGGTTTGGACTGTGAGGCAGGGTAACGTAAGGCGGAGGACGCTGCTGGTAATTGCCGCTTTGACGGCGGTTTCCGGGGCAGTAGTCTGGCAGTACCGGAGGGATATTTTCGATACACGGCTGACGGTGCGGACCTATCGTGTAGAAACGGATAAAGTAACTGCGCCAGTCCGGCTGGCAGTGCTGTCGGATTTACACAGCTGCGCTTATGGCGCGGGTCAAACGGAGCTTATGAATGCTCTAGAGGCTTTGGCCCCACAGCCTGACGCGCTTCTGCTAGCGGGAGACATCGTGGATGATGAGCTTCCGGAGGAGAACGCCTGGAGCGTGGTCTCCCAAATCTCGGAATCCTACCGCTGTTTTTATGTCACTGGCAATCACGAGTGGTGGACCGGAGAGGCGGAGCGTATCTGCTGTCAGATGGAGGGGTACGGCGTATCTGTCCTGCGGGGAAACTGCCATCTGGTGTCCGTAGAGAAAGGGGACGCGGTCCAGATACTTCAGATTTGCGGCATTGACGACCCGGACTTTCTTAACAGCAGGGAGCAGCTGGCTCAAGCTGGCGGACAAATTGACAGAGACCTCTTCTCCGTCCTTCTGGCGCACCGTCCGGAGGGCTTTAGGAGCTACCTGGAGTACCCCTTTGACCTTGTTGTCTCCGGCCATGCACACGGAGGACAGTGGCGGATTCCAGGGCTTGTTAATGGCTTCTATGCCCCCAGCCAGGGATTCTTTCCCCCATACGCGGGCGGACTGTACCGCATTGGAGAGGCCCACTTGCTGGTCAGCAGGGGACTGGCCCGGGAGAGCACCCGCATTCCCCGGATTTTTAACCCGCCGGAAATCGTTGTGGTGGATATCCTACCACGATAAGCAGGAGGATAAGATGCGGAATATCGCCTTAAAGCTGATGTACAACGGTACCGCTTACCACGGCTGGCAGGTCCAGAAGACCCAGGAGACCGTGGCGGAGACTTTGGAAAAGGCACTCTCCTCCGTATGCGGCGGGAAAGTGAAAGTAACAGGATGCGGCAGGACAGATGCAGGGGTCCACGCGGAACGGTATGTGGCAAATTTCCGTACGGAGTCCAAAATTCCCTGTGAGCGGCTGCCGCTGGCGGTGAACACACGGCTGCCGGAGGATATTGCGGTGTCGGAAGCATTGGAGGTACCGGAGGAATTTAACGCCATCGGTTCGTGCAGGAAAAAAGAATATACCTACCGGATTTTCAACTCCCGGATTCATAACCCTTTTTACGTAAACCGGGCTTATTTCTACCCGAAGCGGTTGGATGAGGCGGTGATGGACCGGGCGGCCCGGGCTTTTGAGGGAACTCACGACTTCCGGGCCGTGCGCAGCGTGGGGACGGTGACGAAAACAACTGTGCGCACCATTTACTATTGTTATGTCACCAGGAACGGCGATCTATTGGAATTAAAGGTCTGCGCCAACGGATTTCTGTATAATATGGTACGAGCCATAACGGGCACCGCGCTCTACGCCGCCGAAGGGAAACTGACGCCAGAGGATATCCCGGTCATTCTGAACAGCGGCAACCGTACTCTGGCGGGGCCGACTGTGCCGCCGGGAGGACTGTACCTGACCAGACTGTGGTATGAGGATAAACGGCTCAATGATTAATAACGGAAAACGAAGCGCGCCGGAGCAGGAGACTAAAAAAGGATTTTTGCGAAGGCTGGGTGCGCTGCTGGTGGTGCTGTGCGCGGTGCTGGCGGTGGTAGCGCTGAGCAGCATGGAGAATGGAAAATATCTGGCCTCTCTGCGGCGCTGGCTGATGTACGGCGACAGCCGGGCTACCCGGGATGTCTACACCTATGCTGCGGACCCCGCTAACCGCTATGGACTGCTGGGAAACGGACTGCTGGTGGTGGGGAGCAACGCTGTGCGCATATTCCAGGATGACAGTACGATGTCCTATGAGCTGTCGCCCCTGGGAATGGAGGACCCCCAGATAACGGTGGGGGGACGGCAGGCGGCGGTATGCGACATAGGGGGCAATACGCTGCATGTGCTGGACCAGAACGGTCTCCTGCGAACAATGCATACGGACCACGGGCTTTCCTATTACTCCGCCCGGCTCAACGGCAGCGGTTATCTGGCGGTGACGGAACAGAAGAGCGGGTATCGGGCCCGGGTAGCTGTGTATGACAGCGGGGGAGAGATGGTGTTTCATTTTGACTCCTACGACAGCTATATTTCCGACGCTATTGTGACGGAGGACTGCCGGAGGGTAGTAGCAGTGAGCCTGGGGGCGCAGAACGGAGCCTTTGCCAGCAGGCTGCTGGTGTACGACATGGCTCGCGCGGAACTGGTAGGGGACTATGCCATCCGGGATGGACTGGTGCTGGAGGCCGCCAGCAGAGGGGACCGGCTGATTACGCTGTGCGATAAACGGCTGTCTATTCTAACGCTGGACGGGGAGGTTTTGATGGACCAGGCCTATGGGAACCTGTATCTGCACGATTACGTATTGACAGGGAAGGATTTTTGCGCGCTGCTGCTGGGGAGGTACCAGGCTGGAAATGTGCGAACGCTGACCACCTACAATTTGAACGGCGAGCAGATTGCCAGTATGGAGCTGACGGACGAGGTTTTAGATATGTCGGGGGCAGGGGAATATCTGGCGGTGCTGTACGGGGACAGCTTGGTGATTTATACGAAGGAGCTGGTGGAAAAGGCCCGGCTGGAGGAGACAGGGTATGCGGGGCAGGTGCGGATGGAAGCGGACGGGACGGCGTTGGTAATTTCCGGGACGTCTGCAAGGAGGTTCCAGCCCTGACGCAAAAAGGAAGCGAAACGAAGTTTCGCGCAAAAAGTTTCTTTTGCTACTTTTCTTTTCAAAGAAAAGTAGGGAAAATCAAACGATTCTTGCCAATTTGGTATAGAAAGGGGCTGGCGTTTTATGCCGACATCTGTTATTATAGACCTCATCATAGCGGCGGCGTTACTGCTTTTTGCCTATCTGGGGTGGAAGCGGGGACTGATTCGGACGTTGTCGGAGCTGCTGGTAGTGGTTCTGGCGTTGTTTCTGTCCAATCAGTTTGCCACCCGCGCCGCGCCGGAGGTGGTGGACCGCTTTCTGCGCCCTGCCGCCCATGAGGCAGTGGAGCAGAAGGTAGCCGCCCTGGATCCCAGCGGGCAGGCGGTGACCCAATCCACGCTGGAGGGGGTGCTGGACGGCGTTCCCTTTGTAGGAGAGCGGGCTAAGGAGCTGTTGGAGGACATGGTTTTTAACGTGCAGGAGCAGGCTCTGGAGGGGGGGCGGACGTTGCTGCTGAACTATGCGCTGGACCTGACGGACGCGGTGCTGGACGGTGTGGTGCGAAACCTGGTGCGGTCCATGATCTTCGCGGTGTGTTTTGCGGTTTTGACGTTTCTGCTGCGGCTGGCCGTGAAGGCCTTGAATCTAACGTTCTCCATGCCGGGGCTTAAACAGCTCAATGAGGCGGGCGGAATGCTGATTGGTCTGGGAAAGGGCGTCATCGTGGTCTGTCTGGCGGTATGGGTCCTGAATCTGGCCGGGGTGGTAACGGAGGAAATAGTCAGTCCTTCGGTGCTGCTGAAGCTGGCGGCAGGGGTGACAGGCGTACCGGGAGGAACGAAATTTTAACAAAAAAAGATGAAATTATTTTCCAAATCCAGAAAGTTTTCAGTTTGTTCATCTTAATGTCCCGGCGTTCTGGTATAAAGGATACAAATACAATGGGCGTGCTGGCGCTGTGCCGGCGGCCATGGAGGTAAAAAGCTATGCAACCGACCCTGTGTACGAGATGCAAAAAGCGGGTAGCCGTGGTCTTCATTTCGAAGATTGAAAAGGGCGAGACCGTCAACGAGGGGCTGTGCCTGAAGTGCGCGAAGGAACTGGGCCTGCCCCAGGTAAACGAGATGATGCGCCGGATGGGAATAACGGACGACGACCTGGAGGCCATTTCTGACGAAATGATGCAGGCCTTTGGCGGCGCGGAAACCATGGAGGGCATCATGCCGCAGGAGGATGAGGAGGACAGCGGCGAGGATGGAAAAACCGCCACGTTTCCCTTCCTCAACCGGCTCTTTGGAGGAGGCGGGGAGTCTGCGGCTTCCTCTGCGCCCTCCGGCGGGGGAGAGTCCAGCCGGAGCCATGAAACCAAGGAGCGCAAGGGGGATAAACCCCCGAAACGGAAATATCTGGACAGCTACTGCATCAATTTGACCGACCGGGCCAGAAATGGGAAGCTGGACAGTCTGGTAGGCCGGGAGCAGGAGATTGAGCGGGTCATCCAGATTCTCAACCGCCGTCAGAAGAACAATCCATGCCTGATTGGCGAACCCGGCGTGGGCAAGACCGCCATCGCCGAAGGGTTGGCCCAGCGGATTGCCAACGCGGACGTTCCGTTTAAGCTGCGGGATAAGGAGGTCTACCTATTGGACCTGACCGCGCTGGTGGCGGGCACTCAGTTCCGCGGCCAGTTTGAGAGCCGTATGAAGGGACTTATAGAGGAAATCCGGAAATGCGGCAACATTATTCTGGTCATCGACGAGGTACACAATATTGTGGGCGCGGGGGATGCCGAGGGCAGTATGAACGCCGCTAATATCCTCAAGCCCGCCCTGAGCCGGGGAGAAATTCAGGTCATCGGCGCGACCACCTTTACCGAATACCGCAAGCACATTGAGAAGGATACCGCCCTGGAGCGGCGGTTCCAGCCCGTGACGGTGAACGAGCCCAACCTGGAGGAAACCATGAAAATCCTGCGGGGCATCGCCCACTATTACGAGAGCTTCCACGGCGTGGAGATTCCGGAGGGAATCCTGCGGCAGGCGGTGCTGCTCAGCGAGCGGTATATTACGGACCGGTTCCTGCCGGATAAGGCCATCGACCTTATTGACGAGGCCTGCTCGGACATGAATCTGAAGGACGCGAACATCAACCGGCGGCAGGAGATTAGCCGGGAACTGGCGGACTACGGAAAAGAGCGGGAGCTGCTGGAGGCCGCCGAGGAGCCCAACTTTGAGCGTCTGGCGGAGATTAAGAGCAAGGAGCTGCAATTGCAGACCGAACTGGACAATCTTGCCGCGCAGGGCACCCCCCAGCTGACGATGGATAATCTGGCCCGGGTGATTGAGCTTTGGACGAAAATCCCCGCCAGCAAAATCCGGGAGGAGGAGTTCAAACGCCTCAGCGAGCTGGACCAGCGGCTCAAGGTAAAGATTGTAGGCCAGGACGAGGCCATTAACGCCGTGTCCGCCGCCATTCGCCGCAACCGGGTGGGAATCAGTCCCAAGCACAAGCCGGTGAGCTTTATTTTTGTGGGAAGCACCGGCGTGGGCAAGACGGAGCTGGTAAAACAGCTGGCTGAGGACCTCTTTAACGCGCCGGAAAGTCTTATCCGGCTGGATATGTCGGAATTTATGGAGAAGCACTCCGTCTCCCGGATTATCGGTTCGCCGCCGGGATATGTGGGTTACGACGAGGCGGGGCAGCTGACGGAAAAAATCCGCCGCAAGCCATACTCTGTCGTTCTCTTTGACGAGATTGAAAAGGCCCATCCGGATGTACTGAACGTGCTGCTGCAAATTTTGGACGACGGTCAGATTACCGACGCCCACGGCAGAAAAGTAAATTTTGAAAACACGGTCATCGTCATGACCTCCAACGCCGGAAGCGACCGGAAGGAGGGGACGGTGGGCTTCAACAAGACTGTCAACGAGCAGGGGAAGGACCGGGCTATGAAGGCGTTGCAGCAATTCCTGCGGCCTGAGTTCATCAACCGTGTAGACGAGATTGTTTACTTTAATAAACTCACAGAGGAGAACTTCCTGCCCATCGCCCGGCTCATGCTGGATGAGCTTCGCGCCAGTCTGAAGGAAAAGGGCCTGGCCTTGAACTACGACGACAATCTGGTGAAGTATCTGGTGAAGAAGTCCTATTCCGCCACCTATGGGGCTCGGAATCTGCGGCGGACCATCCAGAAGGAGGTGGAGGACGCTCTGGCGTCAGAGATTATCAACAGCTTTGACCACCCCATCACCCAGATCAGCGCCACTGCGGAGGATGAAAAGGTGGTTCTTCACACCGCGTAGCAGGAAGGAGGCCCGCCATGCTGTTCCGCAAGGATATCGAGCCCAGGTGCGCCTACTGCACCAAGGGGAACGTTATCAATGACCGGGAGGCTACCTGCCCCTGGAAGGGGGTGGTAGCGGTGGAATACCACTGCTTCCGGTTCAAATATGACCCTTTTAAGCGGGTTCCGCCCCGCCCCAGAAAACTGGAGACCTCCCGGCTGTCGGAAGAGGATTTCAGTATTTAGCCAGTAAAACGCCGCTCCGTCTGAAAAGACGGAGCGGCGTTTTGCCTTGCTAAGTTATTCCACTTCCAGCTTCACCCGGAAGGAGATACTGCGGGGGGTCTCCATGCCGTCAAACTGAATGGCGTAGGCGGACCGGCCTTCGTCCACGCTTATGACGGAGCCGGAGCCGAAAACGGCGTGGCGGACCCGCCCTCCCACCGGCAGACGCGTCCCGCCGCCCTCCGGGAGCCACAGCAGGCTGTTTTCGATATAGATTCTGGCTTCCTCGATCAGCCCCTCCTGGGGCGGCGGGGTGAATTCCAGCAGCGAAGGGTCAATATCCAACAGGAATCGGGATGGATAACTGGGCGAGCCCCGGAAATTACGTCCGGCGGCCTCAGAGAGATATAATCCCCGCTTCGCCCTGGTCATGGCCACAAAGGCCAGCCGCCGTTCCTCCTCCATGGCTTCCAGGGTTCCGGTTTTCCGGGAGGGGAACACCCCCTCGTTCATCTGGCAGAGGAATACGTAGGGGAGATCGGAAGAG
>CAMSIF010000045.1 GCA_947058885.1 uncultured Clostridia bacterium | reverse complement strand
AAGAAAGCCTGGCAACTGCGCTGAAAAGGGATTGTGACGTCGAGGCAGAAACCGTATTGGACCCCACGTTTTTACTGGATGCGGAAGATTATATGGCAGTTGCCGAACCGATTAACGTAACTCAGCCGTTTGTATTGGCTTATTATTTGTCGGAAGAGGAACAGCTTTTTAATTGTGCTCAAAAAGTGGCGGAACAATTAAAACAACCGCTAGTGGAAATACATTTTTACCGAACAGAACGAAGCTCCGGCTGGCAAGTGGCGGATTGCGGCCCCGGAGAGTTTTTAACCTATTTCCGTAACGCCTCGTGCGTCTTAACCAATTCTTTCCATGGGGTTGCTTTTTCAATCATATTTCAAAGGCCGTTTTATGCGGTTTATGGCAAGGACAGCAGGAAAGATTCGATTTTAAATAAGCTGAATTTGACAGAGAGACATATATATTCGCCCCAGGATATTATGTGCGGCGATATTGGTTTGCAGTCCGTTGACGCGTCTGCTCTGCTGAGGAGAGAGCGGGAAAAAACACTTGCTTTTTTGAAGAAAAGTATAGGCCAATAATGGGAGGTCAATATGCGGACAATTGCTTTTGTGCTGCCCTCTTTCGCATTGCCGGTTCCAGACAGAAAAGGCGGTGCGATTGAGGCTCTGATGACGATGTTATTGGAGCAGAATGAGGAAGCAGGTAAGTTTCGTTTTATTTTTATTTCACCTGATTCCGAAGACTCCCTTTTAAAATGGAAACATTCTAAGTGTTATTTTTGCTCAGTATATAATAAAAACCTTCCATTTGATACCCAGTATCCAACAGATGAAAAAGCGGCGGCAGTGCTGGAAGCTTACCCATATGACTATAAAGCAAACGTAATTGCCAAACAGGAACACGCAGACTATATCATCATGGAAGGCGCGGCGTTAAGAATCCAAAATTGTTTCGCGGATACCGTTCCCAGGGAACGCTTGGCTATGCATCTCCACTGCCAGATGGAACGGCGGGGGGTGTTTACAGAGGCGTTTGGCGTTACGATTGCTCCCAGCCAGTTCATTGCGGCAGACTGGAATAAAATGTCTCCAGAAAATATCCGCTATACGTTTTTATTGCGAAACCGGATACGTACAGAGAGATTTATGGTTGCTATAACAGACGAACGCAGAGCCGCTTTGCGGAAATCGCTTGGTTTTGAGAACGATGATTTTGTTGTATTATACTGCGGACGTTTAGCGGCGGTGAAAGGTGTAGCCGAATTGATTTCTTCCGTTTTATCCATATCTGATAAGAAGATAAAGCTTCTGCTAATTGGGAGCGATAGTTTTGCGGACGGAAATAAAGAGGAGTATGCAGAAAAAATTATACAAACAGTAGAGCTCAATAAAGATAGAATCTGCTACTTAGGATATATAGATAACTCTCGATTACCTATGTATTATCAAATTGCGGATATGCAGGCGATTCCCTCTCTGTGGGAGGAAGCGGTCGGGCTGGTTGCGCTGGAAGGAATGTGCAGCGGTCTGCCGCTGGTTATAACAAACTCTGGCGGGATGGTGGAATATGTTCCGGACAGCGCCGGAATAAAAATTGAAAAAGATAAGGATATTGTCCAGAATCTGGCGGCGAGTATTTTATGGATGAAGGAACATCCCGCTGAGCGTATGGAAATGGGCCGGCAAGGACGGACAGTGGCGGGACATTATTCTCCAGAATATTATTATCGGGACTTTTGCCAATTAATGAAGTGGTGGGAAGGAAGAGAAACTTGCGCTCCAAAAATGTAGTTTTAGGTATAAGGGATAATATGAGTATGGAAAAGATATGCATCTGGGGGACAGGGCGCGTTGCAGACGAGGTATTAAAGCGGTGCGATATTTTTAAACAATATGATTTATTGGGCTTTATTGACAATGACGAGAGAAAACAGGGGCAAACCTATAACGGCAGGCCGGTATATGCCCCAGAAAAGCTGCACGATATGTCTATTGAACGGATTATCATCTTAACAGACTCATATGCAGCAATCAGCTGGCAGATAAGACAATGTTTGAAAATAAATCATGTGCCAATAGAAGATAAGAATTTTTTTTATAGACAAGGAGTCCTGAATCGCTATAGGGAGTCGTGTAATGCAGAGATAAGAGAAATTCTGGACTACATAACAGAAAACACACTAGAAGTATTCAACTACCCTTTTGCAAAAAAGTATGAAACTATGGCCTGTGATGTGGAATATGATTCAGTTTGTGGACTTTTTTATGTTATGCACAAGGATAAGCGGATGTACTTCGCACGCTCCTTGAACACCCCTGAAGCAGTTGTTCGCTACTATAGAAGCATCTTGCTGGAACAGGACGGCAGTTCGCCCCACAGGTATCTTGACAGCTCTTTTCAAGTGAGCAAAGACGATATTGTGGTAGATGTAGGGGTAGCCGAGGGGAATTTTGCGCTAGAAGTTATAGACAGCGTTTCAAAGATATATTTAATTGAGTCAGATGAGCAGTGGATTGAGGCGTTAAAAGAAACGTTCAGGTCATATGAGGATAAGGTCGTTATAATAAAGAAATATGTGTCGTCTATTGATATCGGAAGCTATTCACGTCTGGACACCCTTTTTCCCGGTACAGTGAATTTTATTAAAATGGATATTGAAGGGAACGAATGGGACGCACTATTGGGAGCGGAACAACTGTTTCGGCGTTCATCGAATTTGAAATGTGCCATATGCAGCTATCATACAGACTGCGATGAGGCGCTGATTAAAAAAACGCTGTCTGATTACGGAATGAGGTGTACGACAACGCCGGGATATATGTGGTTTCCATCTATAGGACGGAACGGCTTTATATCTGATAAGCTGTGCCGCGGGATTGTACGGGGGGTAAAATGAGTAAAATTCTTACACTGACGATGATAAAAAATGAAGCGGACATTATAGAGACATTTGTAAGATATACCATGCAATTTGCTCAAAAAATGTTTTTTATTGATAACGGATGTACGGACGGAACGATTGAGATATTGAATGAGCTGATAAAAGAAGGCTTTGATATTGTCCTTTATCATGAGGCGGCTGTATTTTACGAACAATACCTTCTTGAGAATGCATATATAAGAAAAATTGCAAGAGAGAACCGCTTCGATTTTTTGATTCCCTTAGATGCGGATGAATTTTTAGCCTCAACCCAATTAACGCCACGATTATGTTTCGAGACTTTACCCCAAGAAAAGGTGACGCTAATAAAATGGAAGACCTATGTAATAACCAAAGAAACCGATTATAGTGAATTTTTTCTGGATTCGATCAACCATGTAAGAATAAAAGAATCTGTTACTTTTACGAAGGTTATCCTTCCCTACGAAGTTTTAGCACGGGAAGAAATTTATGTTTCTATGGGACATCACACGGTGGACAGCAGGAACGGAAATATTACGTCAGAAAATAATCAATTATACATTGCGCACTTTCCTGTTCGGTCTGAGAAACAGATTCATTTGAAAATATATCAGGGGATTCTATGTCAGCTTATGAGCAGTTATCACAGCGTTGTAGCATTTCACTGGCGGAAATTAATAAAGGAATTTGAACACAACAACTTGGATGTTATAAATTACTCTCAAAGTTATGCCCTGCCAGAAGGCGAAGCTGTAAATGGAGAGCAGGACCTAGCCATAGAGCCGTTTGATTATGGATGGTGTACGCATTCCATAAAGCCGCAGTATTCTGAATTTAGAAAAACAGATGTGACGTGGAATTTGTTCAAGTTGGCAGAAATAATTTGTCTCAAATCAATTATAGATGACCGCATAATGCGAGACGGACAGCGGCGGGTTTTAGTGTATGGAACAGGAAACGCAGCAAAAAGCTTATTTCAATATTTGAATAGAGGGCGGTACGACATTCTTGCATATATAAATTCAGATGAGAAAATGGAATATGGAACATTTGAGGGTAAGCTGATAATTAGCCCTAAGAAAATTGGATGCTTCTCCTATGATAATATAGTAATAGCAACAAGTCCTGAATATATCGAGGAAATATACAACACGTTAATGTCTTTAGGTGTAGAAAAAGAGAAGATAATGACAAAATGGGGACTTATGAGAGAACTAATCAGCTAAATTTATAAGAAATCTTACACAGGAACAATTTATAGGAGAAGTAGAGTTATGATTCCTTTAGTGAGTGTTGTAATGCCGGCGTATAATGGTGAAAAATATATTAATGACGCTATAAACTCAGTATTAGAGCAGACATATCAGAATTTTGAACTGATAGTAGTAGAGGACGGCTCAACAGACGGTACTCTTAAGAGAATAATGACTTATGATGATCCTAGGATTCATCTATTTATCAACGAGGAAAATAGGGGCATTTCATTTGCGACCAATAGAGGTATTTCCGAAAGTAAAGGAAAGTATATCGCACTGTTAGACGATGATGATATTGCGGAAAAGAACAGGCTTGCACTACAGGTTAGTTACCTGGAGCAGAATGAAGATATAGATATCCTTGGGGGACGGACAACATATATCAACCAAACAGGAGATATTTTAGACTACTCATGTATTCCGAGAAATAATCCTAACTATATTAAAGCAATGCTTCTTTTTGAGTGTATGGACTTTATGAATGGTACGGCAATGATTCGAAAGCAGTTTATCGAAAATAACGGGTTGTCATATGAAGAAGATTGCTTTGGTATGCAGGATTTCAAATTTTATATTGACAGCTCTAAGGTTGGAAAAATTTCGACTTTAAGTTGTTTGTTATTAAAACATCGCCTGCATAACAAAAATACTACAGATTTTAATTTCCAACAAAAGAGTAAGGAACGAGCCCGCAAATACGCTGAATTTCAAAGATATTCTTTGAAAAAAAGTGGGTTCGTGTTGGACGATTACGAATTATCGCTCATAAATAAATTGTTATCAGAAGTCCCTGGGAATTGTGTGTCAATGAAAGAGATAACCCTGCTGTATGCTGTTTTTTCCAAAATCATTTCACAGGCCATTGCTTCTGGCGCAGATTATATAGATGAATTAAAACACTACTGTAAAAGAAAATTATCTGACCAGCTAATAAAAATTAATATATTTTGAGGAAATGTTGTTACCATAGCAGTTCAGATGTGACCACAGCACAGGAAAGGCCCGCAGACCTTCTGAATTGCGCAGAGAGGTAGATAACGAGGAGCAAAAGAAATGAAAAGGGAACACAGCATAGATGTAATATTAACAGCGTATAAGCGGCCGGAACTGCTGTGGGAGCAGCTGGAAGCGGTAAAAAACCAAAGCGTGAAGCCAGCGAACATATTTTTGTACCAGGATGGGACAGGTTTGTTCTATGAGATTATGTTCGGCGGAGAATTTCTGAGGAAATTCGACAAATACTGCATCTCCCCAAGCAATTGCGGCGTATGGCAGAGATTTGAGTATGCCCGGGCGGTGTCGGTGTCAGAGTACGTCTGCGTGTTTGACGACGACACAATACCGGGGAGGAAGTGGCTGGAAAACTGCTGTAGCTGCATGGAACAGGAGCGCGCGGTATATGGAACAAACGGGGTGCTAATCAAGAATTTCCAGAGATATCCCCAAGCGGCGAGTATGGTCAATGTGGGTTGGAAAAACCCGAATGAGTCTGTAACGGAAGTCGATTTTGCCGGACATTCCTGGTTCATAGAGCGGGCCTGGCTGGAGGATATGCTGGATACGGATTTTAAAGATAAGTACAAATATGTAGGGGAAGACATGTACCTATCATACATATGCCAGAAAAACGGAATCAGAACGCTGATTCCGCCGCACCCATACGGCACGCCGGAACTGTGGGGTTCACAGGCGCAGTATGGAAATCAATATGGAGTGGGCCGCGTGGCGGTCAGCGCGAACTCCCAAAACCATACCGCGATGAATCAGGCGATTAGGGAGCTGCGCGGCAGAGGCTGGCGATTTGTAGCAGATATCGATAAAGGACAGGTGGAGCGTGCGGAGCGCGCGTATGAGGCTCATGACAGTCAGCTGAGAGAGCGAATCACCCAGGATATAACGGCGATTCTTTCTGAAAATATCCCGATTTATCTATATGGAGCTGGCCTGTACGGACAGTATTTTCTTGAATATCTGAGGCGCCGGGGAAGAAACGCGGCGGCGTTTGTAGTCACGCGGACGGAGGGCAATCTTACAGAAATGCAGGGAGTCCCCGTCATCTCTGTTGAGCGGCTGCTGCAAGAGAAGATGGGGGTTGGAATAATTATGCTGTCCTTAAACGAACTCTACCACCAGGAGATACGGAAGCAGTTGGAGAGAAGAAGCGATTTCCGAATTTATCCAGCCGTGGAAAGAAACTACCAATATGAAGAAATTGTGGAGCTGATAAAGAGGGAAATCATGTAAAAGGAAGCGAATAAAAATGCGTACTGTGAGGTAAAAGGCAGTGAGGAGTTCCCTGTTTTATGAAAAGATCTCCCAAGCGGAAGGTCTCATCATCTATGGAGCGGGGATGGTAGGCGGTCTGGTATACAAGAGTGTGGCGGGGCGGGTAAGCGGAGGGAAGCTGGTAGGCTTCGCGGTAACCAAACGGATAGGACACGCGCCGTATATGGGAGAAAAGGTGTACGGCATAGAAGAGCTGCGGGACCAGAGGACCCGGAGTACGGTTATTATCGCAACCTTGCCAGGGCATCATGAGGAGATCGAGCGGACCTTGAAGGAACAGGGGTTCAGCGATATTGTCCGTGTAGACGAGGAGTTGTACGAGGAGCTGTCAGGGGAGTACATCGCTGCGGTTCTGAGGGAACAGGAGCTGGGAACGGAACCTATCGACGTGGTGTGCATGGCATCGGACAACAACAGCACGTCCGGCGCGTTTCTGTGTATGGCGGAGCTGCTAGAGGAACTGAAGAAGCGCGGCGTTGCGGCGTTGGCAGTGCTTCCTGAATACGGGAGCGGGGAGAGTCTCTTACAAGAGCGCGGAATTGCCTATACCTATCTGCCCTCAGAGCACTGGGCGGTATCAACGGAAACGTCGGACCGTGAGAAAAAGGGCCAGCGCCTGAAGCGGAACGTCCAGGCGGTCGTAGAGTTGGAGACGCTGCTGCGGAAGCACAGCGTGAAGCTAGTGCATAATAATACTACCTATACATATGTGGGAGCGGAGGCAGCAAAGAAGGCCGGAATTCCCGTAGTCTGGCATTTGCGGGAGAATATCCGGGAGCAGGGGTATGAATTTGAAAATCCGGAGCTGGCGGCAGAGCTGATGAACGCCTCCAGGGCGTTGATTGCGGTATCGAAATACCTAAGTGGATGCTATCAATTTCTAAGACGGGATAAGCTCCATATTGTGTATGATGGCGTTGAAATAGAACGGTATTATGAAGAACGGGATATTTTCCGAGAGGAAACCATAACCATCGTCGCGGCGGGAGTCGTGATGCCGCTGAAAGGACAGGAGGACCTGATAGAGGCTGCGAAGGGTCTGAAGGAAGAGGGGATAGATTTTCAGATCTGGATCATCGGGAACGGCGATCCGTCTTATATACGCCGCCTTTGGGAGCAAACGGTAGCATACGGGTTACAAGAGCGGGTGGCGTTCTTAGGGAAGCAGGAGAATATCGGGAAGTTCTACAAAAAGGCCGATATAGCGGTGGTCTGTTCGCGGGCGGAGTCGTTCGGACGTGTGACGGTGGAAGCGCAGCTGGCAGGATGTCTGGTTGCTGGCGCGGCCGCTGGAGCAACGCCGGAGCTGCTGGAAGATGGAGAAACCGGTCTGCTGTACCCGCCGGGAAGCGGGGCCGCGCTGAAGGAGAAAATCAGTTGGGCGGCGAGGGAGCGGGCGCGGGCTGTTGAGATAGCGCGAAATGGCCAGCGGCAGGCGTGCCGCAGGTTTTCCAAAGAAGAAAACGCCGGAAATATTTACAAAATTTACCAGGAAATTCTAGGAGAAAACGCGTAGCCTGGAAGGACGGGAGAAGCGGATGTATTACGCAAAAGAGACTGTGAAGAGGCTGAAAGAGGCGCGGGAAATCATCATTTTTGGCACACGGCTTATTGCGCGGGAGGTGGCATACTGCCTGATGTCGAAGCCGTATGAGCTGAAAATATCCGGTTTTATGGTTTCGGAGCTGGCGGACGGGCTGGGGGAGCTGATGGGCCTCCCCGTAATGGACTTGGCGGAGGGCAAAAGGACGCACCGGGACGCGCTCATCGTTATAGCGGTAATGGAGCGGCATCTGGGGGAAATTACGGAAAAATTGCGCGAATTTGGGTTTACAAATACCCTTTTTCTGACCTTTGAAAGCGGCCTCTGGAGCGGGGTGCGGGGAAATTTCTTCCGGTATTCCTGGACACAGGAGGGAAGAGCTTACCTGACGCTGGAGGAGGAGCTGGAAAAGGTACGGGAAAGGGGGGACCCTGCTGATGTAAGGATTTACAGGGTTCAGAGCCATGCGGACAAGCCAGTGGCGGCGGATGTAAGCGTCTATGATTGGGAGGTTCCGATTCAGGCCGGGACGGCCCTAACGGAAGTGCGGATTAGTGAGATCTGGGATAATCAGGGGGAGAACATTTCGGAAAAAAACAGGGAATACTGCGAGCTGACCGCGCTGTACTGGATTTGGAAAAACGACCATTCTAAGTATGCCGGACTGTGCCATTACCGCAGGCACTTCGATTTAGATCTGGAATTATTGAGCAGGCTTGCCGTCTCGGACATAGACGCGGTTTTGACCATTCCCATTCTGAATGCTCCGGATGTGCGAACCGTATATGCCCACGACCACCTGGAGAGCGATTGGGCCGTTATGCTGGAGGCGGTGGCGGCATTGCGGCTGGATTACGTGAAAACGGCGGAAAAACTGCAAAGAGGGAACTTTTATTACGGCTATAATATGCTTATCGCGCGAAAAAATATACTAGATGATTACTGTGCCTGGCTGTTCCCGGTTCTGGAATACTGCGAGAAGAGATGTGGAAAAAAGGAGGACGCGTACCAGGGCCGTTACATCGGATTTTTGGCTGAACGGCTGCTGTCAGTGTATTTTCTGCATCATGAAAACGCTTACAAGATAGTACACGCCCGGAAGACATATTCGGGCGTGCGGAAGGGCGGCGGTATATGACAATCGCAATATACGGCGCAAAATCCATAGCGTTGGGGGTTTGCAGGGCGGTGCAGGCATTATACCCGGAGGTGGAGATACGGGGTTTTCTCGTAAGCTCCCACAAGGGGAACCCAAGGACGTTAGCCGGCCTGCCTGTACGGGAGCTGGGGGAATTCTCGCGTACCGCCAGCCGGGACGAAAGGCAGGACACGCATATACTCATCGCCACGCCGGAGGACTTACACGCGGAGATTGCGCGGACACTGGAGGAGCACGGATATGGTAAGTATACGCGCGTCGATTCTCAGGCGGAAACCCGGCTGATGGAACGGTATTTTGCCCGGCAGGGGAAGTTTAAGCCGCTTCGCGATCTGCCTGCCGGAGACTGTCCAGCGCCGCTGCAAGTTTATGTGGCGAAATTTCATAAAGATAAGCCTTTGCTGCGGCCTCACAGAGTGCCAGATTGGGTGACGTCCCTGCAAGTGGGAAGGGCGTTAACCGGTGTTCAAGTGGCGGAGCTTGCTGATAATAGCGGCAGCAATATTTCTTCCAAGAATGGGAATTACTGCGAGCTGACGGCCCTCTATTGGATTTGGAAAAATGTATTGAAAGAGGCATCGGAATCTGACTGCGGCTACTGCGGCCTATATCATTACCGGCGTTTTTTGGATGTAACGGAAGAAGATTTATACAGGTTGGAGGCAAACCATGTGGACGCGGTACTGCCATTTCCAACACTGCACGAGCCGGATATCAGCGAACATCACGCCAGATACCTGGCGGAATCGGACTGGGAGGCAATGAAGCAAGCGTTGTCGGAGCTGCACCCGGAATACGCGGAGGCGTTCCCTGTGATTTTTGCGCAGGACTATTTGTATAATTATAATATTATTCTGGCGAAAAGGCAGGTGTTGGCGGACTACTGCGCTTGGCTGTTTCCCATTTTGGAGCGGACGGAGGAGCTGAGCAGTCCAAAGGGCTGGGAGCGCAGCGACCGGTACATGGGCTATCTGGGGGAGAATCTCCTGACGCTGTATTTCCTCTTTCACAGAAATGATCTGAACATTTATCACTCAGGCCGTCTGATGCTGACATAGGGGAGAAGAAAACGGAGGTGTGAACATGAAAGGTATCATTCTGGCGGGCGGAAGCGGTACGCGGCTATATCCACTGACTATGGTAACGTCCAAACAGCTGCTTCCGGTTTACGACAAGCCCATGATCTTCTATCCGCTGTCAACCTTGATGCTGGCGGGAATCCAGGATATTTTAATCATCTCCACCCCCAAAGACCTGCCTAATTTTGAACAGCTTCTGGGAAATGGCAGCCGGTACGGCATCCACCTGTCCTACAAGATACAGCCATCGCCGGACGGATTGGCGCAGGCTTTCATTTTGGGCGAGTCGTTTATTGCTGGGGACCGCTGCGCCATGATTTTGGGGGATAACATTTTTTACGGCGCGGGGCTGACCTCGCGGCTGCGGCAGGCTGCGGCCCAGGAAAGCGGCGCAACAGTGTTTGGATACTATGTAGAGGACCCGGAGCGATTTGGCGTGGTGGAATTTGGAGCGGACGGCAGGGCGGTGTCAATTGAAGAAAAACCCGTCCGCCCCAAGTCCAACTATGCTGTGACGGGGTTGTATTTTTATGACAGCAAGGTCTGCGAACGCGCAAAAACACTGCGTCCCTCCGCGCGGGGAGAGCTGGAGATTACCGACCTGAACCGCATATACCTGGAGGCTGGTACTCTGAATGTGGTAACCCTGGGCCGGGGGTACGCCTGGCTGGACACCGGTACTGTGGACGCCCTGGCAGAGGCGTCGGAGTTCGTGCGGGTGATTGAATCGCGGGAGGGCGTACATATTTCAGCTCCGGAGGAGATTGCCTATCATAACGGCTGGATTACGAAAGCCGCGCTGGAATCAGCGGCAGACACATACGGAAAGTCTCCTTACGGCGAACATTTGCGGAATGTGGCCAAGGGGAAATATCTGTACTGAACAAAGGGGGCACGGTATGAGAGTTACGGAGACAGAGCTCAGCGGCGTCTATATCATCGAGCCGGACGTATTTGGCGACCAGCGGGGTTTTTTTATGGAGACGTGGTCTAGACGCGCAATGGAACAGGCAGGAATTTTTTGCGATTTTGTGCAGGACAATCACTCCTCATCCTTGGTAAAAGGAACGCTGCGGGGCATCCATTTTCAGAGAGGCGGCCGGGCCCAGGCCAAGCTGGTACGCTGCGGCAGGGGCGCGGTACTGGATATAGCTGTGGACCTGCGGCCCGCCAGTCCCACCTATAAGCGATGGATTTCGGTGGAGCTGACGGCGGAAAACAAAAAGCAGCTTTTTTTGCCTCGTGGATTTGGGCATGGTTTCGTGACATTGACAGATAACGTGGAATTTCTATATAAAGCAGACAACGTTTACGCGCCGGAAGCGGAGGGCGGCATTCGTTGGGACGACCCGGAGCTGGCGATAGACTGGGGCGTTACAAAACCGGTGTTGTCTGCGAAAGACCAGCGGCTGCCGTGGCTTAGGGAGGCGGAAACCGGTTTTTAGGAGGATATGATGAAGATTTTAGTTACGGGCGGCGCGGGTTTTATAGGCAGTAATTTTATTTTCCACATGCGGAAAAATCATCCGGACGTTGAACTCATATGTCTGGACAAATTAACCTACGCGGGGAATTTTCGGACTCTTGAGCCCGTTCTACAGGAGCCGGGATTCCAGTTTGTTCGCGCTGATATTGCGGACCGTGCGGAGGTCTTTGCTGTATTCGCGTCCGTGAGACCGGAGGCTGTGGTAAACTTTGCTGCGGAAAGCCATGTAGACCGTTCCATTGAAGATCCGGAAATTTTTTTGCGCACGAACGTTATGGGAACGCAGGCGCTGCTGGACGCCTGCCGGAAGTATGGGGTTAACCGCTATCATCAGGTGTCTACTGACGAGGTCTATGGCGATTTACCGCTGGACCGTCCGGACCTGCTTTTTACGGAGCGGACACCCCTGCATGCCTCCAGTCCATATTCCGCGTCAAAAGCGGCGGCGGATCTGCTGTGCCAGGCATATCATAGGACCTATGATTTACCCGTTACCATCAGTCGCTGCTCCAATAATTACGGGCCGTATCAATTTCCGGAGAAGCTGATTCCTCTGATGATTACAAACGCGCTGGCCGGTAAGCCGCTGCCGGTATACGGGGAAGGCGTAAACGTTCGGGACTGGCTGTATGTGGAGGACCACTGTGCGGCAATTGACCTGATTTTGCAGCATGGTGCGCCTGGTCAGATTTATAACATTGGCGGCCATAATGAAATGCGGAATATTGATATTGTGAAAAAAATCCTTTCTATTTTGGACAAGCCTGAAACTTTAATCACCTATGTGGCGGACCGGAAGGGCCATGACCGGCGTTACGCCATTGACCCGTCCTTTATTCACGAGAAACTGGGCTGGCTTCCCGCCACAAAATTTGAGGACGGTTTGCGGAGAACTGTAGAGTGGTACCTGAAAAACCGCGCATGGTGGGAAGGGATTCAGCGCGGTGAATACTGAAATAAGGAGGGACGTATATGAGGATATTGGTAACTGGCAGCCGCGGACAGTTGGGATATGATGTGTGCCGGGAGCTTCAAAAGAGAAGGATAGCATATTGCGCGGCAAGCTCACAGGATATGGATATCACCAAGGCGGACTCTGTGCGGAAGAAAATACTTGCGTACCGTCCGGAGGCGGTGATACACTGCGCGGCCTATACGGCGGTGGACCGGGCGGAAGATGAGCCGGGGCTTGCATTTGCGGTAAACGAAGGGGGAACCAAAAATATCGCGGAATCCTGCAAGCAAACTGGCGCAAAAATGATATATATTTCCACAGATTACGTATTTCCGGGGACTGGAACGCAGGCGTATGAAGCAGACGCCCCTGCCGGGCCATTAAACGTGTATGGACAAAGTAAGCTGGCAGGAGAGCTTGCGGTGAAAGAGTCTTTGCGCCGGTATTTTATTGTGCGGACCTCCTGGGTGTTTGGCGTAAATGGCAATAATTTTGTGAAAACGATGCTCCAGCTTTCAGAGACGCGCGGCAGGGTGCGGGTGGTGGACGATCAGGTGGGTTCGCCTACCTACACAGTGGATTTGGCGTCTCTGCTCTGCGATATGGTGCAAACAGAGAAGTACGGCGTCTACCACGCGTCAAACGAGGGCGAATGTTCCTGGGCGGAGTTTGCAAGAGCTGTTTATGAAATAGCGGGTAGACCTACAGTGGTGGAACCGGTTGAGACTGAGGCGTATATGCGGACGAAAGCGCGGCGGCCTAAAAATTCCAGGCTGGGCAGGCAAAGTCTGATAGACGCTGGTTTTTCCAGACTGCCTTGTTGGCAGGATGCCCTGCTCAGATATTTGCAGGAGCTGAACGATTGCGGAACAAGAAGGGACGGCAAAAATGGAAATTGAATTAACGGCGTCGATGATGTGCGCGAACTACGGGAATCTGGAGAGAGAAGTGGAGGAGTTGGAAGACGGAGGAATCGACTCGTTCCACATCGACATCATGGACGGACGTTTTGTGCCGAACTTCGCCATGTCGCTGAACGACATGCGGTACATAGCGGGTGCGGCCAGCAGGCCGCTGGACGTGCACCTGATGATAGAGCGTCCCAACAACCGGATTGACCTGTTTCTGAGCGCGCTGAGGAGGGGCGACACGGTGTATATTCATCCGGAGGCGGAGTACCATCCCTCCACGACCCTGCAAAAAATTATCGACGCGGGGATGATTCCCGGCATTGCCATCAATCCCGGCACATCTGTAGAAACAGTGATGGAAATGCTGCGGATTGTGCAGAAGGTGCTGGTGATGTCAGTGAACCCCGGCAACGCGGGACAGATGTATCTGCCATACGTTGGGAAGAAAATCACGAAGCTGCTGTCGATGAAGGACGACATGGCCTTTGAGCTGTATTGGGACGGCGCGTGCGGCGCGGACAAGATACTGGAGTACGCGCCGAAGGGGGTCAAGGGTTTTGTGCTGGGCACGACGCTGCTCTTTGGCCGGGAGAAGCCGTACAGCGAGACGCTGGAGAACATCCGGAAACTGCAATTTTGAGGAAAGCGGAATGAATATTGCGATACTCCTGTCCGGCGGGACAGGAATGAGAGTGGGGACGGAAATTCCCAAACAGTACATTGAGGTGGGCGGGCGGCCTATTTTTTCCTACAGTCTCCGGCAGGTGGCCTGCCATGAGCTGATAGACGCAGTTCAGATTGTGGCAGCGTCCATGTGGCGGAAGAAAATCGCGGCGCGGCTGTGTGAGGACGACCCCGGGAGGAAATTTCGTGGTTTCACAGAACCTGGAGAAAACCGTCAGTTGTCCATTCTTCATGGTCTGGAGGATATTGAAAAATACGCGAAGGGAAGCGACTACGTATTTATTCACGACGCGGCCCGTCCACTGTTGTCCGGGCGGCAGATTACAGACTGTCTGACAGCGGCGGCGGAGCATGACGGCGTAATCCCAGCGCTGCCGGTGAAGGATACGGTTTATGCCAGTATGGACGGGAAAACAGTTGCCTCGCTGCTGCGGCGGGAAGAGATATTCGCGGGACAGGCTCCCGAGGCGTTTCAACTGGAGAAATATTGCGCGGCAAACCGCCGGCTGACGCGGGAGGCCATTCTGAAAATCAACGGTTCCACGGAACCGGCCATTCTGGCGGGGCTGGATATTGCCATGATTCCAGGCGACGAGAGTAATTTCAAGATTACCACTAAGGCGGACCTGGAGCGGTTCCGGGATATCATTGAGAGGAGCGGCAAATGAAAGCGTGGGTTCTGCATGGAGTAAATGATCTGCGGCTGGAGGAGGTCCCAACGCCGGAGATAGAGTCTGGGGAGGTGCTGGTGTCCGTAAAAGCGGCGGGAATCTGCGGCTCGGATATTCCCAGAATCTACCAGACCGGAGCGCACGTTCATCCGCTCATATTGGGACACGAATTTTCCGGAGAAGTGGTAAAAACAGGACCGGGAGCAGACGAAAGCTGGCAGGGAAAACGGGTGGGAGTTTTCCCACTAATTCCCTGTAAAGCGTGCGTACCGTGTCAGAGAAACCTGTATGAAATGTGCAGAGCGTACAGTTATCTGGGTTCCCGGCGGGACGGCGGGTTCGCGGAATATACTGCGGTTCCGGCGGAGAATTTGATTGAGCTGCCGGAGAATGTGTCCTATAAGGAAGCCGCCATGCTGGAGCCGATGGCTGTGGCGGTTCATGCCCTGCGCCGGATTTCACCATCGCCGGAGGACATAGCGGTGGTCTGCGGTCTGGGGACGATTGGCCTGCTGCTGGTCATGTTTTTGCGGGAGGCGGGGATAAAAAATATTTTAGCGGTAGGGAACAAGGAGTTCCAGAAACATGAAGTTTTTAAGCTGGGTATCACAGAGGAGTGTTTCTGCAACAGCACGAAACAGGACGCCAGCGGCTGGCTGCTGGAACGTACCGGCGGTGTGGGAACGGATATATTTTTTGAGTGCGTGGGGAAAAATGAGACGCTGAATCTGTCGGTCAGCAGCACCGCGCCTGAAGGCAAAATCTGTCTGGTTGGCAATCCTGCCTCCGGCATGACGCTGGGGAAGGATTTGTATTGGAAAATCCTGCGCAGCCAGTTGACGGTCATGGGCACTTGGAATTCCAGCTTCACGCATTCTGCGGAGGATGATTGGCATTATGTATTGGGCCGGCTGGAGAACAAAAGCGTTATGCCGGAAACGATTATTACACATAGATTTTTACTGGACAAATTGGGCAGCGGTTTCGGCATCATGCGTGATAAGCTCCAGAATTATTGTAAGATTTTGATGGTAAGATATTGAGTTGCAGCTACACTATGCGCACGTATGAGGAAAGAACAATCAGTCAAAAGATGTGGAACGATGGCGCACAGGCGAAAGAGATCTGCGGACAAGCTGTTCCCTAATCGGTGACATAGTGATACCCCCTTACTTATACGCGCCGCCGCGCGGCCCAATTTTTTCAATGAGGATTTTTTCCGCTTCCGGGTAGAAAACAAAATGCGCCAGTCTCCTATCTGGAGCCAGTAAGTCCCTGGACTGCCCTTGTACGGTTTAATATCCCCCTGTAGTAGCTTTTTGATACCGGCCTTGATGCGTTGCTTTGTCGACCGGTCCATGCTGTTGATGACCTTCACAGCGGCCCGTGCATACGCAACCCTCATCTACAATGCCCTCTGCGCGGCCCTCAGAGGGGCCTGGAACGCCGCTATCCCGTTCGATCGTCTCAGATATCGAAACCATTCACGCTCTCCCCACGGACTTCTGCGTGGGCTTGAATGATGTCTCTTTTGCCTTTTGAGACCCGGATCATACGAGGACAGGATAGCTACATCATTGGAAACATCACCGATACTAAAATGATCCAGTACCGCAATATAGAGGACCTGTCCTTTTAATGTCTCTGCAGCCATATTTCCACATTCTGCCAGCAATTTCATTAACTCATCCGCATTGGGGGATCGAGAACCAGTTTCTTCGGTTTGCCTTGAAATGGAGGCCAGATTTGCAACAGTTCCATGAAAGCCCGCTGCTTCATGGCGGTGGAGGTGCGTAAGGAATATAGTGCTGTCATAATCGGCATAATTGGGGTCATCTGCCAAATCCACTATGGAAGGCTCTCCGATTGACTGAATCAAATCCGAATACGCTCAGCCGTTTTCCATGCATAGAGCGGAACAGGCCATGGATACGCTCCTTTGCAAAGACAGCGATCACTGACCCAAGCACCATGCCCAGCACCCAATAGCCGAAAATCTGCTCCAGTTGAAGGCTGAAATAGTACCAGAGGTAGATTACCTCCCGCTGTAAAATGTTAATCATAAGTACCTCTTTATTAAATCGCACTGCAAGCTTTCCACTTGCCGGAGCGGAACTGATGCAGGAACAGCACAGCCCGTACCATCCAGTTACAGTACATCGCAGCCGCAACGCCGATCACCTGCACTGTCCAACTACGGTAATGAAAACCGGTCCCATTGTCACTCCAATCATTGC
>CAMSIF010000044.1 GCA_947058885.1 uncultured Clostridia bacterium | reverse complement strand
GATATCTTAGTGTGACTGGAGTTCAGACGTGTGCTCTTCCGATCTCCCTGCCGGAACCAATAGCGCAGCCGCACCATCAGCCAGCTCCAAAGCCAGACCCAGTAACCGATAAAGCCGGCGTTCAGGTACATGCGGAGGAAATCGTTGTGAATCTGCGTCTGGGTCCGCAGGGGGACGGAACTCTCCACACCGGTGAACCACTCCACAAACCGCTCGAACCCCGTTCCCCGGCCCATGTAGGTAAAGCTGATGTCATAGTAGGGCGTCACGTTGCCAAACAGCAGCGCCCGGCTCTTGGTGTCGAGCCCGGCCTGCTCCAAAAAGTCAAAGAGGCCGCTGTGAATTGCCGCGATGTACAGGAAGCTGATGACCATCATCACCCCAGCCACACAAATCGCCGTCTGCCTGGCGGCCTTTTCCGGCAGCAGTCCCAGAAGCGCCGCCACCAAAACCGCCAGCGCCACAGCGGGGATGGCGATTCGCTTCAAGCCAATCAGGAAGAAGAGGGCCGAGAGGCCTAGCCACAGGCCGGGATGGGGGGACTTCTTCCAATGCAGCAGCAGGTAGATGAGAAAGGGTCCGAAGGCAAAGGTCAAGTCGTGGGTTTCCAGCCGCTCCATCAAGGGGCCGGTCTCCTTGCTGAAGGTAATCAGCAGGGTGTAAAACTCCTGCAAGAGGGCATCCAGGCCCCCCTCATAAATTACCACCAGCATACCGGCGAAGTTCGCCGCGCACATGGCTCCCAGGCAGTACCAGATTCCCTTGCTGCCGAAGAGGTACAACGTGGCGGCCGCCGCCAGAACCGCCAGCAGCTGGGGAATCACCATGGTAACGCCGTTCAAAACCGCTGTGCTCTCCGCCTGCGTCCCCACCCATACAATGGAGGAAAAGACAAGGGGCACCAGGCAGGGAAGCATCTGTACCGCCGTGTGGCGGGACAAAATCAGCAGGCGGTCCAGCCGCACCGTGGCCGTGAAGTTCAGCAGGGCCAGAAATAGAATCGCCAGCGTGCAGGGGTTTTTGAGGCTCAGCTCTATGCCGCCAATAGAAAAATAGGTGTCCTGGAAGAAGAACATGCCGGTGGCCAGAACCATATAAATGACCGTGCACAAGTCCTATCCCCCCTTTCCGCTTTCTCACTTGGCCGCTGGTTTGGCCGGTCCGGTCCGCTTTATGGCGGTGGAGAGAAGTTCCCGGATGTAATAGCTCTTCTCTATGCCCGCCTGGGCGCAGCCGCTTTGCAGCTCCAGCTGGTAGCCCCGGTCCTGGGACTTCTGCTCCAGGGCCACGCCGGCCTGGAACAAGGCCGCCTCCGCCTGCTCTGCGCCTAACGATTCCGCGAAAATCAGGTACTGCCCCGCGCCGTTGTCCCCCACAAACATCCTGTCGGAGGGCGGGAACACGGAGGTCAGAATCGCGGCAAAGTCCTTCAGTATCTGATCGCCGGCCTCCCGGCCCAGGCGGGCGTTTTCCGCCTGAAGGTTCGCCAGCCTGCACACCACGCAGGTGAAGCCCTCCGGCAGCGGGCGTCCGTCCCGGGAGGCGATGAATTGGTCGCACTTAGCCCGGTTGGGCAAGCCGTCCACCTTGTTGGTAAAGGCGTAGTACTCGATGAAATCCTCAATCCGGCCAAAGAGCGCCGCCCCGGCGCAGCCCAGCGCGCCGAAGATCACCACAATCAAAATAGTGAACAGCGCGATGGGGAACCGCTCCGACACCCGGACGCTGGAGAGCATCAGGATGTTCTGGGCCCCCAGGTACTCGTTGTACTCGTCGTTGGTCTCATAGTAGACGGTCTGGAGGGCATTGATTCTCTCCGCCAGATCCGCAATCTCAGCTTGGATTCGCTCCTGGTCCGCCTGGGAGGAGCTGGCGGGAGCTCCCGCGAAGACGCTGAGGATATAGTTGTTGTAGTCCGCTTCGATGATGTTGTGCTCATAGAGGGTCCGGTCCTCAATGTATTGCCGCAGCAGCACATCGTACTCCGCCGTCCGGTCCACCGGGGTCCAGCTCCCGTCCTCATACCGGTCCCGGTCGTCGTATACGTTGGGCAGCACGTTATTTTGCAAAACACTGCCGCTGCTCTCTCCCTCGGCGTCGACTGTGGGGGTGCGGAACTCCCCGATGGCCCCCTCATAGGCGCCGATGATGCCCCGGAGATGTTCAATTTCAAAGGACACGGCGTTGCTGGAGATTGTGAGATTTTGGTTGCGGTTGCGGTATTTGTCCAGCAGCACGTCCCGGTCCCGGGTGATCCGGCCCGCCAGAATCTCGGAGAAAAGCTGCCGGACCTCCACGTCCCGGATAAAGGCGAACTCGTCCACCAGGTCCTGAAAGCAGCGGCCCGTCCGGCTGGAGCGGAACTCGCCGTTCCACCCGGCCTTGTTGGTGAGGTCCTCCGTAAGATTGGTCAGGGTGTCGTCCATGACCTCCGCCATCTCCAGGTAGTCATAGCCTTTGCTGGTCAGATCGCTGACCGGGTTGGCGGCCAGGGCGGTGTTCACGTGGGTCTTCCCGTAGTAGCTTCCGTACTCCTGCAAGAGCTGGTTTAAGACCTTGCGGGGGTAATCCTTACCGTTTCCCACGCCGCAGCTGAAGGATACCACATACTGCGTCGGGTTCAGCTCATAGTCCTCCTCGCCGTTGTTCAGCTTGGATTCCCGTACCTGGAGGTCCTCCTCCGTGATGACTGGCTCCACTTGGATGCCCATGCGGATGGCATCGATGGTGGACTCCGAGTAGGCGATGTCCAGGGATTTCATGGCCTGGGCCACTAGATTGGTGGAATATATTTCAGAGGGGTCGATGACGCTTCCGTCCGGCGAAAGCCCCTCCGCCGCCCGGCTTCCGGTGTATTCGATCACCGTGGCGGCGGTATACTGCTGGACCCGGAACTGGGCGGCCCAAAAAAAGACCACGCCGGCCAGAATGGAGACTCCGGCAATCACCACCCGGTATTTTTTCAGATAACGGAATACATCCAGTTCTTTCATACGCCGTCTCCTTTCCGGGTCTTATCCCTGCGCTCCTTCTTCTCCGGGACGGCGCGGCTGTCCCGGTATTCCCGGTAAAAGGGCTCCAGCAGGGCGTTTCCGCCCCAGGCCGCGACAAACAGCGCCGTCAGCGGCAGTGCCCGCAGAGCCTCATCCGAAGAGGAGGGTCCGGTAAAGCTCACCTGAATATAGCCGTCCCGTTTCTCCTTCACATAAGCGCCGCACAGCTCCCGGCACTGGGCGGAGAGGCGGGTCAGCTCCGCCGTCAGCTCGTCGATGCGCTGATCCGCCTGTTCCCGGGAGGCGGTGTTCCCACCGGCTCCGCCCACCTGGGCAGAGGCGTAAGCGTTATGCTCCATCTCCTCCCCCAGCTTGGTGGCGGAGGCCAGCTCCTCCTTCGCCTCCTCCGCGAAGTAGTCCACGCCCACCTTGGTCCTGGACATATAGAATTCGTCATCCACGTCGTAGGTGGGAATCAGCACAAAACTGGTCATAAACGCGTCGTACATATTGATGGCCTCAAGCCGCACGTCGTGGGAGGCCAGATTCTTTCTCCGGTCCGTCTCCAGGAGGCGGTTGGCGTACTGCATACGGGACTGGTAGGTCGTTTTATCCCTGGAGAGGCCGTTTTCCAGGGCGAAGGCTTCATACCGCTCCAGCTCAATATTTATGAAGTTATCAATCTTCTGGGACAAGGACGCAAAAGTCTCCCCGCTCTCCGCCCGAAAGCTGCTGCTCTCCCTGCTGTAGCCGGGAAGGTAGTTGCGCAGCTTGCGGGCCTGCATCTCCAGAAAGTCCTTCACGTCCAGATACTCCATCCCCTCCAGCTCCTGAAAGGACAGGTCCAGCACGCTGTCGTTCTCCGCGTAATTCTGGACAAAGTTCTCCCAGTACACGTCCGCCAGGAGGTTCAGCACCAGCTTAGGCGATGTGTGATAGAGGGACACCCGTTCGGAGCAATAAACCCGGTACTCTGTGGAAATTTTCAGGTTCGACGCCTGGCTTACATCCAGTTTTTCCGCATCCAGCGGTGTGGACAGGGCCAGGCACTCCGACAGCTGCTCAACGCTGAGCTTCAAATCGCCCCGCTGAATCACCTTCTCCAGAATGTGGTCGGAGAGGATATCGGATTCATTGAACCGGGTGACGTTGGGGTTTTGCCCCCGGGCCGCCTCCTCATAGTTAAACACCATCAGCATGCCGGGTGCGTACAGGCCCCCGGCCATCCGGGCAGCAAAGCACGCCAGGAAGAACAGTACCCCCAGAACCGCCAGCCGCCGCCGCTTTCCCGTCAGCCGTCCCAGCCCGCCCCGGAGGCCCAGCACCGGCAGCTTCGCCTTGACAGTAAAGAAGCGATAGGCCAGCGTGACGCACAAAACAGCCAGATACAGCATCAAAAGCGGGATAATCGCACTTATTAAAAACATATCGCAGGTCCTCCTTTGCCCAGTCTCAAGGCGAAACGGCCTCCTGCCGGCCGTTGATATCGATGATGGCCAGCTCAGGCCGGTTGTTGATTCTGGGAAGGCCATTATGCCCGCCCATGCCCCGGGAGACGAAAATAGTACTATTGGCCAGGCGGTACAGCCCGCCGCTGTACTTGGGGAACAGCCCCGTGTCTCCGTGGTACAGCCCGCCCAGCAGGGGCAGCCGAATCTGCCCGCCGTGGTAGTGGCCGCAGATGCCCAAATCCACCGCTCCCTCCGCCAGGTCCCCGTAATAGAGGCCGGGATAGTGCGCGATCAGCAGCTTGAACGCGCCGCTTTTCTCATACTCCTGAAAGAATTCGGCCCCATACACGGCGTAATCCTCTGGGGAAGTGGGAATTCCGCCAATCAGGAGGGTTGTTCTATGTACCGTCGCCTCCTCCGCCCGGTTGACCAGGACGTGGACGCCCAGCTCCAAAAGCTGGCTCTCTATCGGGCTTCCCTGCTCATACATCAGGTTGCTCTCATGATTGCCCGGACAGTAATAGACGGGAGCGATTTCCACCATCTTGCCGCAGAGGTTCAAAATCACGTCCGGGTCTCCGTTTTTGGCGTTTACCATATCCCCCGCCACGGCGATGAGGTCCGGCTTCAGCGCCGCGATCTGCCGGATTAAATCCTGGTTGTCCGGGCCGAATTCCCGGTCATGCAGGTCCGAGAGAACCGCGACGCGAAGATTCTCCCCTCCCGCGATTTTCGGGGAGTACAGGTGGTAAAAGGTTACCTCCAGCTCCTCGGAGGCCAGCCCCCAGCCGCAAAACAGCAGCACGGCGGCCGCCAGGACGGCGTACAAAATCCGCCGCTGCCGCCGTCCCAGCCGCTGCCAAACAGCGGCTTTTGCAGTCTGACCCATTTCTTTTATGCGCCCTCGCATATCCAAATCTCCTTGTCACGTTGAACTTCCAATTTGTTTCACTGGCCCTCCCGGCGGAAAACCACCCTTCCGGTCTGGAAAATCAGCTTCCAATCCAGCAGCCAGCTCTGCTCCCGTATGTAGCGCAGGTCCATCTCCACCCAGGTGTCAAAGCTCAGGCGGTTGCGCTCCGGACTCACCTGCCAGAAACAGGTTAGTCCGGGTGTGACCGACAGTCTTTTTCGCTGATGTGGCGTGTAGCCCTGGACTTCCCGAAACAGGGGCGGACGGGGGCCCACAATGGACATATCTCCCCTCAGGATGTTCACCAGCTGGGGCAGCTCATCCAGCCCCGTGGAGCGCAGGAACCTCCCCAGCCGGGTAATCCGGGGATCATCCCGGATTTTGAACACTGGTCCGTCCATCTCGTTGTACGGCAAAAGCGCGTCCAAACGCTCTTCGGCCCCCACGCACATAGTGCGGAATTTATAAAGCCGGAAGGCCTCTCCATTCCGCCCGCAGCGAATCTGGGAGAATAACGGCCCTCCCTTCGGATCGTCAATCACCACCGCCAGAGCAATCAGCAGCAGGATTGGCAAAAGCACCACTAACGCCAGCGTGGACAGCACCACGTCCTGAAAACGTTTGACCCGCAGATATGTGCGCTTCCGCCATCCCGGCGAACTTTCATTGGCGGGCTGGGTCTCATCGGCCACTATCTCTATTACCCTATCTAAGTCCTTCGCCGCCATGTTTTCATCACCCCCCGATTAATTCCATAACTCTTAAAATGTTTTATAATTGGGGACTGGCCGCATCCCAGCGGCCTTATGCATTTACAAAAAGGTGTACCTTTTTGTAAGCAAATTATTAACATAAAATTTTCCAAAAAGGGTATTGAAAATATAGATTTTTTTTGATATAGTACAGCTGGATGCCACATCTGAGATACTTGTAAATAAGTACACGTTTTTGAAAATTTAAAAAGCATTTGCAGAACAATTGCCTACAATAAATTCTCGTTATACAGACATTTTTGCCAAACACAATTTATCTGGGCAAAAGATTCCAAAAGGTACACATTTTTGCGAAACGCCCCATTTATAACAACTTGGCTTTTTCGTAAACCTCCGCCCGGTAGCGGAAGGTAGACAACGGCATACCGCATTCTCTCGCTGCCGCTGTGCCGGTGATCTTTCCCGACTTCCACCGCAGATAGGCGCTGCGGTAGTTCTCTGGAAGCGGCCTGGGCGGCCGGCCGAACCTCACGCCTCTGGCTTTTGCCGCCGCGATGCCCTCCGCCTGCCGCTGGCGGATGTTGGTACGCTCGCTCTCCGCCACGAAGGACAGCACTTGCAGGACAATATCGCTGAGAAATGTCCCCATCAAGTCCTTACCCCGGCGGGTATCCAGCAGCGGCATATCCAGTACCACAATGTCAATGCCCTTCTCCTTGGTTAATGCCCTCCACTGATTTTGGATTTCCTCGTAATTGCGCCCCAGCCGGTCGATGCTCTTGATGTAGAGCAAATCGTCCGGCTTCAGTTTTTTGACCAGCTTCTTGTACTGCGGCCGGTTGAAGTCCTTGCCGGATTGCTTGTCCATGAAGATATTTTGCTCTGGGATAGACATTTCCCGCAGGGCAATGAGCTGGCGGTCCTCATTCTGGTCACGGGTGCTGACCCGGATATAGCCGTATATATTTGAAATGGCTATCAACCCTCCTTTTGCATAGTGACGCTTAAGCTTGTGTTTTACCTTCCGCGCTGCACCCACGCGGTGAAGTACGAAATCAATTGTTAGAATAGCAACCTGTGACTGCATCGCACAAGCCCCGGATGGAATGATTGATTGCATTTAGTATTTTCAGAACGTCCATCAGGTTTTCCTGTGACATTTGAGCAACGGTATCCGCCTGTCTCAGAAATTAGAAAAGTCGAAATTTAAGGAAACCGGCATCAGCCGGAGAGGTAAGAGCGGCCCGTGCCACAGAAAAAGCGCAAAAAATAAAAGAGGGCGCATAGCTCAGCCTAAAGGCTGAATCATGCGCCCTCTTTGTAACATCAGCAGTACTATCTTCTCCCATTTTCCTTGCAAAACGGTGCCTCCCATGCTATACTCATATCCAAGAAATGCATACAGGCGGGGCGGTTTGGCGGCAGTCCCGCCGGGCGCCCCGGCCATATGCCGCGGCAGGAGGAACGCTTATGCTGGCTGTTTCACGTTTTACGGACTATCGCGACAAGGTGCTAAGCAACTGCTCAAAGGTCATCTCCGGTAAGGACGATGTCATCAGCCTGGTACTTACCTGTTTTCTCTGTTCGGGCCATGTGCTGTTAGAGGACACCCCCGGCACCGGAAAAACCATGCTCCTGCGGGCTTTCGCCAAGACTATCGGCGGGGATTTTAAGCGGGTCCAATTTACGCCGGACCTGCTGCCGTCGGACCTGACAGGCATCAACTTCTACAACCAGAAAAGCGGGGAATTTGAATTCCGTCCCGGACCTCTGCTGACCAACGTGCTTCTGGCGGACGAGATTAACCGCGCCACTCCCCGCACGCAGTCCGCCCTGCTGGAGGCCATGGAGGAGCGTCAGATTACGGTGGACGGCGTGACCACCCGGCTGGAGGAGCCCTTCCTTATTATGGCTACCCAGAACCCTCTGGAGTCCTACGGTACCTTCCCCCTGCCGGACGCTCAGCTGGACCGTTTTTTTATGCGCCTGAGCCTGGGCTATATGACCCGGGAACAGGAGATGGCGGTTATCGCCCGCCCCTCCACGCTGGCTATCCTGGACAGCCTGGAGCAGGCGGTTACGGCGGAGGAAACCGCCTATGTCCGCTCTGCCTATACGGAGGCGAGCGTCTCCCAGGACGTGCTTGGCTATCTCATGGACATCGTGGAGGCCACCCGCCACGCCAGCAACTTTACCAGCGGGGTCTCTACCCGGGGCAGTATTGCCCTCTACAAGGCCGCCCAGGTTACCGCCGTCCTGCGCGGCCGGGAGTACGTCATTCCCGAGGATGTCAAATATGCGGCCCCCTTTGTCCTCTCCCACCGGCTCTCCCTGGGCGGCGGCCTGAAGGCCGGGGCGGCGGACACGTTGCTGCGGCAAATTCTCGCGGATGTAGCCGTCCCGCTGGAGACCGTATGAGCCTATTGGTTGCCGTTGCCGCCGCGCTCCTGGTCCTTTGGATGCAGCGGCGGTCCGGGGTGGACCGGCTGGCGGATATGCGGGCGGACCACAGGCCGGACGCGAAGCTGGTGGACCCGGACGAAATCTTCCATTTAGACATGACGCTGCAAAATATGGGGCGGCATTATATTCTCTTCGCCCAGCTGGAGGAGCGTCTGCACCGGGCCTTCACCGTCCGCGACCCGGATATCCCGGCTTGGGAGGTCCGCAGCGGGGAAACAAAGATTTCCTTTTCCACCTGGCTGCCTCCTCGCCGTCAGGTCCGCTTCCGCGTCCCGGTGTCTATTTCTGCCCGGGGAGTCTACTGCCTCGCGCCCCTCAAATTCTCTATTGGTGATTTCCTCGGCTTGCGGGAACGCTCCCGCCTCTCCGGCAAATTCCGGGCCGTGGTAGTTGCCCCAAAGGAGGCGGAGGACCAGGGATTTGCCGATGTGCTGGGCGGCTTTTTGGGCGACGTATCCGTGCGCCGGTTCATTCATGAGGACCCTGCTCTGTTCACAGGCTTTCGGGAGTACACAGGCCGGGAGCCTATGAAGCAGATTTCCTGGTACCAGAGCGCAAAGGGCCAGGGCCTCATGGTGAAAATCCTTGACCACACCGCAGAACCCCAGGTCTCCGTGCTGGTCAACGCCGACACCAGGGCGAAGGAGCGTGGACCATTGCTGGAGAAATGCTACTCCATGGCCCGCACAATTTGCCGTGTCTTGGAGGAGCGGGGCATTGCCTACGACTTCGCCGTCAACGCGGAGCTGGCCAGCTCTGCGGCAGGTACGGACAACACGGTGGGCGAGGGTCTGGGCGCCAACCACTTCGCCGCCGTGCTGGGCTGTCTGGGCCAGGCCACCTACGTCAGGGCCGCCTCTGGCGACGAATTTTTGGCGGAGTTTTTGGTCCCCGCCGGCGCCCGGGGCCATATCCTTATTACCCCCTCCGACGATTTTGCCGCCTCCCGGGTTCTGGAGCGGCTCCGGGAACTCTCCGGCGGCACGCTTCTCGTTCTCCAGGCTGACCGCTCCGTTTGAAAAGAGGTGCTCCCATGCTTATCATGAATTTTCTGCGGGCCCTGGCGGACCTGGGGTTCTACTACTCCTTCGCCGGGGTCCTCTCCACCTATGCGGGCGGCAGGCTGGTCCTGACGGTCCTCCTATTCCAGAGCGCGTGCTTTGGGGTGTCCTCCGCCCTGCGGCGCAGCCGTGCCGCCCGGACGGCGGCGTTGGTCCCAGGGCTGATTTTGATTTTTCTGCCGGTCCCCCTGGCGGACCGCATCGTCTCGATTCCGCCAATGCTCTATCTGGCGTATCTGGCCTGGACCGGCAGTTACCAGATATCCTGGCGGCGGCAGGTGAACCAGCTCACCCTCTTTGGAAAGGTGTTCCTGGCGGCGGGCTGGGTCATGACCTTGGGCTTCTGGGAGGCGTTCCTCTCAGCAGGCATCCCGGCGGCCCTCCTCACCGCAGCGGCGTCGGTGCTGCTGACCCGCTCCCTGCGCCACACTCCGGAAGTGTATCTCCAACGCGGATATCAGTTGATTAACATTGCCAGTATCCTTCTGCTGGCAGCGGCGGCCCTGGTTTTGGGTTCGGAGCAGGCAGTCCGGACGGCGGCCTCCGCTTTGAGTTCTATTTTTAGCACAGTCGTCTCTCCTGTGCTCCAGATTGCGGGCATGGCTGTCCAACATTTTTTCGCGCTGGTTCTTGCGCTGCTGAAACTGTTCTCCGGCGATCCCAAGCCCGATGGGGAACAGCCTAGTTTGAACCTGGCCGAAAAGGCTTTGGAGGAGGAGCTGGTCCGGCTGGAGGAGGGCCCGCTGAGCGAGGATTTCTCCGGGTTCATAAACGGGGCCGTCCTGGCGGCGGAGATCATCGCGGCGGCGGTAGTGTTGTTCCTGTTATTCCGTTGGATGGCCCGGCGGTGGTACGGCGGCGGCGCGAAAAGTGCGCCGGTCATGGTCCAGAGCAGCATTCCCGAACCGCGGCGGCCCTCCGGACGCGTCCAAGGCGGCCTTTACGCCTATCAGATTCGCAGGCAATACCGCGCGTTTTTACGCCTGGGCCGGAGCAGGGGCCTTTTGCGGGAAATCTCCGACACCAGCACGGACGTGGGGGAGAAGTCTCTGGACATATTCCACAGCGAGGAGGCCTTGACGGAATTACGCGACATCTATCAGAAGGCCCGCTATCATGGCGCGGCAGACCGGAAGGACTACGCGCAGTTTAAACGGCTGTTGAACGCACTCAAAAAAGCAAAAGACAACTCTTAGGGCATAAACAGAAAAGAGACTGTCAACAAAAATTTCCCTATGGAGGATTGCGTACCTGTTGACAATAACCCCATAGGAATAAGCAGTGCGGAACGCCAGCCATACGTAAGCGTTCCGCACTGCTTGAAATTTATCCCCGCAGCAGCAGTTCCCGGGCTATTTCCCTGCCGCCCCTGAAATAGATTCGGGGCACCCGTTTGCTGATGGCGCAGGTAAGCTCATACGAGATGGTTCCCGCCAAGTCCGCAGCGTCGTTGACAGAGTTGTGCGGGCCGTAGACCTCCACAACGTCCCCATCCCCTGCGCCCGGCAGGTCCGTGAGGTCAATCATGCACATGTCCATACAAATCCGGCCCACAATAGGCGCGGTCCCCTGGGGCGTCCAAACCCGCCATTGGTTTGAAAGGACCCTATGCAGGCCGTCGGCGTAGCCAATGGGCAGTACGCCCAGCCGGCTGGCCCGGTCCACATGGAAGGTACGTCCGTAGCTGACGGCAGTGCCGGGGCAGAAGTCCCGGACCGCGCCGATTACGCTCTTCACCGTCATCATCGGCCGCAGCCCCAGACCCTCCGCCAGATGGCTGATGCCGTACATGATAATGCCCGGACGGAACATGTCGTGGGCAAACTGTGTGTACTGGACCGCCGCGCCGCTGTTGGCGCAATGACGGAGGCGGAAGGAGACGCCATGCTCCTCCAGGCGGCGGAGCATGGTTTCAAAGCGGTCATGCTGGAGGAGGGTGTAGTCCCGGCTGTCCTGACCGGGTTCATCGGAGACGGCGAAATGGGTAAAAACCCCCTCCGCATCCAGTCCCGGCAGCGCGCAGACCCGGCGGATAGCCCCCAGAGACGCGGTAAAATGGGCCTCGTCGCAGGAAAAGCCCAGCCGGGACATACCCGTATCCAGCTTCACATGGACCTTCATCCGGCCTCCGGCCCGCACCGCCGCCTGGGAAAAGGCCCGCGCGGCTTCTTCACTCCAGATGGTCTGGGTCACCTGGTTTTTCAGAATCTCATCGGTCTGGTCCGTTGGGGTCAGGCCAAGCTGCAAGATAGGCAGCTCCACCCCCGCCAGACGCAGTTCCCTTGCCTCGTCGATGTTGGAGACAGCCAAATACTCGCATCCCAGCTCCGCCAGGGTCCGGGCGGTCTGGACGGCCCCATGGCCGTAGGCGTCGGCCTTGATGACGCCAAGGAAACGGGCCTGGCGGCCCATGCGGTCCCGCAGGACCTGGTAATTATGCGCCAGGGCGTCCAGATTGATTTCCGCCCAAGTTCTGTTTAATGTGCTCTCCATATTTTTATCACTCTTTCGTATAGATGGCGTTATTCTTCCGCTTCCGCGTAGGCAGCCGCTTCGTCAGCCTCGGTCCAGGTGTCGGAGGACTGCTGGTCCGTACTGGTATCCGGGGTTCCGGCGGAGCTGTCCGGGGCATTTTCCGTGCTGCTCTGGCCGCCGGAAGCGTTCCCGTCCGTATCAGGGGTCTGCTCTCCGTCCCCGTTCCGGCCCGTCACCTCAAAGCTGCTCCACGCCACTTCAAATACCACCGTGCCGTCCGCGCTGATTTCGCTGCGCAGGGGCAGCAGGGTCTCCTCGTCAAACCAGGTGGTGTAGAGGGTTCCGCTGTCCTCCTTCAGGTCGCAGGCAAGGCGCAGGCAGCTGCGCTCCCCCAGAACTTCTTTGCTCTGTTCCGTGATGTACCCTGTTCCGGCGGCCTCCATCAGCTTTGGCAGCGCCGCTACCGGGGAAATCGCCGCAGCGGAGTAGCTCCCGGCATCCAGGGAAACGTCCTCATAGCTGAGCGTCAGGGTCCCATTGGATACAGTGGCGGAGATGCCCGCCAGATTGGTGGGGGCGGTGACGGTGACGGAGCTGCTGTCCGGGGTGTAGGCGCACACCATTGTGTACGTGCGCACCTCGCCCTCGTATTGGCAGGTGATATCCGCTTCCAAGTTAGCGGACGCCAGAGACGCGTACTGAGCTTGCAGCTCAGCGGCCAGGTCCTTCTCCCCTCCGCCGCCGCAGGCGGTGAGCAGGAGCATCAGCATTGGTGCAAAAAGCAGGGCTTTTCGCACAGTTCTTCCTCCTTGATTTTTAGTCTTCCACTCCCAGCTCCCGAAACACGGCGGGCAGGCGCCCGATGAGGCAGCCCGGGGTCATGGCGTACTCCGTCAGGTCCCGCTTGCACAGGTCTCCCGCCCGCCCGTGGAGCCATACGGCGCAGAGGGACGCGTCTACCGGGTCCGCGCCCTGGCCTATGAGACTGAGGACCATTCCCGCCAGCACGTCGCCGCTGCCGCCCTTGGCCATGCCGCTGTTGCCGGTGGGATTGCGCCAGAGCCGTCCATCCGGGGCGGCCACGATAGTACCCGGACCCTTTAAAACCAGCGTGCAGCGGTGCTGCCGGACGAATTCCGCCGCGCCCTGTTCCCGGCCTCGCGAGAGGTCCCCGCCCAGGCGGCGGAACTCCTCCTCGTGGGGCGTGACCACCGTGGGGTGGAGCCGTTTGGTCAGAACATGTATATGCCGGGAAACCGCGTTTATGCCGTCCGCGTCCAGGACGGCAGGCTTGGCCAGACCCTCCAGCAGGGAGAGAACGGTTTGCTCCGTCTCCGCCTCCCGGCCCAAGCCGGGACCAATCAGAGCGGCGTCGCAGGCCTGAAGCCGTTGCAGAAGGTCCTGGAAGCCACTTGGGATGGGGTGGGCCATCGCCGCCTCGCAGCGGGAGGCCACAATGGGGTACACCTCCGCCGGGACCCCTACAAACACCAGCCCGCTGCCGGTTCGCACCGCCGCCTCTCCCGCGTACACCGGCGCACCGGTATAGCCCACCGCGCCCCCCAAAACGTACACTTTACCGAAAGTCCCCTTGTGGCCCTCCGGGGAACGGCGGGGCAGCAGGCGGCGGACCAGCTCCGGCGTAATCTGCTCCATGGGCATCGCCTCTTTTCTGAAATTATAACGTCTTAACGCGGAACACCGCTTTCCAAATATTTTCCCACGTTCATTTTACCACAAGCGTATGCCCGGTTCAAGACTGATTCGCACTGCTGGACAGACGCTCTTCCGGCGGCGCGGATGGGAAGGAAAATATGCAGTTGACTTTTTCCGTCTTCCGGGGTAGAGTATAGGAATCAATCGATAGGAGAAAAAGCATGAAAAACTCGCAGCTGAAGCGGCAGGCCCCGGAGACCGTATCCACAGAGCTGGAGCAGGTCTGCGCCGCCGTCCCTCAGGTGCTGGCACGGACCAGCGCGAAACTGGAGGAACGCTACTACATACGTCTGGCGAAGGAGGCCATGGTGGAACCGGAGGGCAAGGAGGCCAGTCCGGAGGTCAAGGTGTTGGAGGGCGAGGTTCAGGATGAGCTGGCGGCCCTGCGGCACAGCGCGCGCCACCTGGTCCAGGCCTACCAGGCTCTGGTGACCACGGAGGACGAGCTGAACGCCCGCCTGCGGGATATGCGCTCCAGCCGGGACAAGAAGTGGTACGCCCTCAATCCCCCGGCCAACGCGGCCATCGACCTGGCGGAGGCCACCCGGAGCCACTTTGCCCAAGGGCTGAATCTCTATAAAATTCTGCTCATCTGCTTTGTTGGCAGCTTCGCGGGCGTGGTGATGGAGACGATCTGGTGCCTTATCCGATACGGGTTCTACGAAAGCCGTGCTGGACTGATCTACGGGCCTTTCAACCTGCTGTACGGCGCGGGGGCGGTCCTGCTGACCATGGCGTTGTACCGCTACCGTAACCGGGGACATCTCTGGTCTTTTCTGGGCGGCTTCCTGGTGGGCAGCGCCCTGGAATATGTATGCTCCTGGGGGCAGGAGGCGCTGCTGGGGTCCCGCTCCTGGGACTACAGCGCTATGCCGTTGAATCTGAACGGACGCATCTGCCTGATGTACTCCTTTTTCTGGGGCCTGCTGGGCGTCATCTGGATTAAGGACCTGTATCCCCGCATGGCCAAATGGATTTTGAAGATTCCCAACCGGGTGGGAAAACCGCTGGCTTGGGCGTTGACAATCTTCCTGGCGGTAAACGCCGCCGTGTCCTGCGCAGCGGTGTGGCGGTGGGCGGAACGGGTGGAGGGCCGCCCGGCTGTCAATAGCTTTCAGACGTTCATCGACCAGCGGTTTACTGACCAGCGGATGGAACGGGTCTTCGCCAATATGAACTTCGGGCAGTGACGCCGCCCGGCGTGTATCCGCTCTGCTGGATAATTTTGTGCTTACTGCACAAAATTATCCAGTTTTCTTTTTACGTTTCCCCGAAAGTAATGGAATACGAATATTTCCTCTTGCATCCTGATAGAAATATGATATGATAGTCCCATCATCCGGAAACGTTATCGGTAATGTTACCGGGAACGTTTCTCAAAAAATCTTTGTTCAAATGCGAACAGGAGGAAAACAGCAATGAAGAAGTTATTAGCTCTTACCTTGGCCGCTATTATGGCGCTGGCTCTGCTGGCCGGCTGCGGCGGCAACACCCCCGGCAACTCCGGCGGCAACGGCAACACTCCCAGCGGAACCAATTCCCCCAGCAATAACGATAATAACAGCGACGCCAACAACGAAGGCTCCAACGCAGGTTCCGGTTCCGTCTACTACCTGAACTTCAAGCCCGAGGCCGACGACTTCTGGCAGGAGCTCGCCGCCGCCTACACCGCCGAGACCGGCGTGGAGGTGAAGGTGGTTACCGCCGCCTCCGGCCAGTACGAGACCACCCTCATGAGCGAAATCGCCAAGAGCGAAGCCCCCACCCTCTTCCAGGTCAACGGCCCCGTGGGTCTGGCCAACTGGAAGGACTACTGCTATGACCTCACCGGCTCCAAGGTTGCCGGCGAGCTGAGCAGCGACGACTTCGCCCTCATGGACGGCAGTTCCATGGCCGGTATCTCCTACGTCATTGAGACCTACGGCATCATCGTCAACACCAAGCTCCTGGGCGACGCCGGTTATACCACCGACGACATCAAGGATTTCGCCTCCTTCAAGGCCGTGGTGGAGGACATCACCGCCCGTAAGGACGAACTGGGCTTCTCCGCCTTCACCTCCGCCGGTATGGACGGCTCCTCTGACTGGCGTTTCAAGACCCACCTGGCCAACCTGCCCATCTACTACGAATTCGAGGCTGACGGCATCGGCGATACCGACGCTATCAAGGGCTCCTATCTGGACAACTACCGCGCCATCTGGGATCTGTATATCAACAACGCCACCTGCGCTCCCACCCAGCTCTCCGCTAAGACCGGCGACGACGCCGTTGCGGAGTTCGTGATGGAAGAGGCCGTGTTCTACCAGAACGGCACCTGGGCCTACGGCGATGTCAGCGACCTGGGCGACGAGAACCTGAGCATGATCCCCATCTATATCGGCGCGGACGGCGAAGCCAATCAGGGCCTCTGCACCGGTACCGAAAACTACTGGTGCGTCAATAAGAACGCCTCCGCCGAGGACATCCAGGCCACTCTGGATTTCATGTACTGGTGCGTCACCTCCGACACCGGCCTGAACGCCATGTGCTCCGGCGAAAAGATGGGCTTTGTTATCCCCTTCAAGCAGAACCTGGAGTCCACCAACCTGCTGGTGAACGTGGCCAACGACTACGTTGCCTCCGGCAAAACCAGCGTCAAGTGGTGCTTCCCCACCATGCCCTCTGAAAACTGGAAGAACGGCGTGGGCGCGGCTCTGACCGTGTACGCCGCCGACCAGACCGACGCCAACTGGGACGCTGTGGTCAGCGCTTTCGTGGACGGCTGGGCCACCGAGAAGGCCGCCGCTAACGGCTAAGCCGCAGGCGCGGTTCCCACAATCATTCAGCAACCCACGGGGTGGGCGGGCAGGCCCGTCCGCCCCGTTTTTCTCCGGTACACAATGAAAGGGGGCTATTCCAGCCATGCAGAAATCCATTAAACGGTATTTCCCCATTTTTCTGGGACCAACCTTCCTTGCGTTTATCATCGGCTCTATCGTGCCCTTCCTCATGGGCATCTACCTGTCCTTCTGCGAGTTCCGAACCGTCACCGACGCCAAATTCAATGGCCTGAGCAACTATCTCCGGGCCTTCCAGGATGCGGAGTTCCTCCACGCGTTTCTCTTCACCGCCCTGTTCACCATCACCACGGTCATCCTTATCAATGTCCTGGCCTTTGCGGTGGCCCTGGTGCTGACCAAGGAAATTCGGGGCACCAATCTCTTCCGCACAGTCTTTTTCATGCCCAACCTCATCGGCGGTATTGTTCTGGGCTACATCTGGCAGCTTATCTTCAACGGCATCCTGGCCCGCTACGACCTGGCGCTGAAAATCAGTACGACCTTCGGCTTCTGGGGTCTGGTTGCGGTCATCTGCTGGCAGCAAATCGGCTACATGATGATTATTTATATCGCCGGTCTTCAGTCCATCCCCAGCGACCTCAACGAGGCGGCTGAAATCGACGGCGCCAACTGGTGGCAGCGGCTCTGGAACGTCACCATCCCCAATATGATGCCCTCCATCACCATCTGCACCTTCCTGA
>CAMSIF010000043.1 GCA_947058885.1 uncultured Clostridia bacterium | reverse complement strand
CCGGATGCTGCCGCCTGCTCCGTCAGCCAGTTATCAAAGGAACTGCGCCAGACGTTCAACCCGCCCTGTTCAAAACGAAACTCCCGGCCCTTATCATCCGTGAAGATCATGCCTCGATTTTCCACCGGGGTACACGTTGCGGACAGCGGCACATCCTGTCCATAGCAGCGCCGCACCAAATCCATTGACTTCTGGATCAGGACGCCGGAGCATGATTTATAGCGGGGGAGTTTATGGCGTTCTACCAGCAGGATGTGAAGCCCTTTGTCAGCCAGTACCTTTGCGGCGGTACTTCCGGCAGGGCCAGCACCGATAACAATTACATCGTACATTTGCAAAACCTCGTTTTTGATTTCAGCTTATTATAGCATGATTCCACAGTCCGCACAACGCAAGAATACTTTTAATTTCCAAAATAGTTTTTGTATTCTCGATGTATAGATCTGCCTTATAGCCATCGGCAAAGTGCTCTCGCAACACATCGTCTCGTTTTCCAAGGAATGCAAACCGCCTACTTCTTATTTGATTATCTATCACACGATTGGCCAGAGCCAAATTCAAAGGGATAAGACGATGTCTATATTCTACAGCATAAACCGAATATTGAGTTCGTGCCTTTTTCGAAGCGGTTGGCACTAACATTACCCTTCTACCGGTTAAATCCCAAAAATTGCTAAGTCTACAAGAGGAAGGAATATAACAAACGATATCTGAGAAGCCAACTGTAACGAGACAGAGGAATCTGTTTTTATTTCTTCCTTAAATATTCCATATAATTGCTTGCTCAGATGCCATTTTCAGGCCCCCCTATTTATTGTATTTGCCGCTAATTACTCCTTGCACAATCTCATCGAGTTCAGGCACCTCAATCGAATATCCTTGAGCGCGTTCGATTTTATCTCCGTTTTTGTAAATCAGATCATCATAGTTAATTACTAACGGCGTAATATACAGACTGTGATTGTTTGGACCGTATTCTATGGCATAGGAGGACTGATCAAAATAAAAGGCTATATGGACCGGGTGTTTGTTGAGGTTCTCCTTGACCTAAGCATTAGAAGCAACAAAGCAAATTCTAATTTCATTTTGGGTGTATGGCGCAAAGCCGATCCAGCGGTTGAGCACTTCTTCAAAGGACTCAATCCCATTGTCACCTAAATATCGATTGGTTTTGTTTTCAAAGGTCGGGAACATCTCAATACTTCCAGAGCATGGGAGCACCTTATCGTCCATAGTTCCAGTAATAACACTGTTCGCAATAGCAAAGCTTAACACCTGTGGAAGCTTTATCAAAACCTCCTTCAATGCTGCCTTGTCCTCGTCGTTCATTTTTTGTTTGCTTTTGGGCAGCGCTTTGAAAACCTCAAAGTACCTCCATAAGTAAATTGGATGCAGAGGGAGAAGTATTGCTTTCCATTCTGTAGGTGTCTTGATATATAGAATGTCAAGTAGCAGTAACGCACGGGCTGCATAACTTGTTCCCGCTCCCCTTATCTGTCGCATGATGGGCTCATTAACGCTAAATGCATGATAAAGTTGCCCCCACGCCTCCACATAAGCAATAAGGGTATTTCTCAGTTCATTATCCGCGCCAAACAGCAGCACCGGTTGATACATTATGAGGTCAAGATTTTCCAAAAGCCTATCACGAAGAGAAGCTAGGCTTTGGACAGATTCCTCAAACAGGTCAAAATCTCGTGATATTGAGCAAAAGCTATTTATTCCGAGCCACACTTGGTCAAGAGGCGTGCTAAACCATGCCTCTTGCTATCCATACTTTAATAAGACGCTTTGAATTTTTTCAACTTGTATTTTGAAACCTAAATGGTATAATCAAAGATGAAAAACAGAATTTTACTTCGGCACCCCAATTAAGAAGGAGGAAATACAATGACACCCCAAGAGGAAAGAGAATTTGTAGGAGGCGCGTTCCGAAAGCTGAAGGAGCGAGGCTGGTTCGCCGGTCAGGAGTTCGAGCCGTCCACCATCACCGAGAAGGAGATCACCTCCTTTGAGCGGAAGCACCAGGTCAAGCTGCCCTCTTTGTACAAGACATTTTTGATGTCTTTCTGGCTTCCCTACCACGAGTGCAATGACATCTGCGCCATTCGTAACGATGATACATTCTTCTGCCCGCTCTGGCAGATGATCCACAGCCCCAGGACTATGGACGAGGTGTCTAAAAGCATGGAATCGTTACAGATCATCCGGGAGTTTTGCCAGCTGCCGGATGATTGCTTCCGGAACCTGATCCCCATTGGCGATTGGGGTGCCGGCTGGGGGCCCTTATGCATTGACCTGTCCCGGCCGGAAGGAAAAATAGACCCAGACGACCCCCTCACCTGGTCCCTGGTCTGGTTCGACCACGAGGAGTTCGACTGGGACAAGACGTACCTCGGCGACGACGGCCTGCTCCACGGAAGCGAAGCCGCACCGGATCTGAAAGCATACCTGGAGATATACTTTTACGGCTCCCTGGAGGCCGAATATGAGCAGGAGACGGGCGTTAAGCCCACCTACCAGTGGTATCTGGACACCCTGAAACGATAAATTCCACTGTTATGAAGGACTGAGCCCACCATGGAAACTGTCAAACGCGGCTATGTGCCGAAAGATACCGTCGAATTTGGCCCCAGCCCTGCGCTCCATTGAGGAACGAAAAGCCGCTTTGATTGAGAGAGGACGAGGCCACATTATTACTCCCGCACTGATTGAGATGTGGCAAGTGGGTAATATGCGGCAGGAAGAAGTGGTGATATAGTGTAGGAGTGGCTATAATATTTGCAAAAAATAATCTCCGTTGACAAGCCCTTACCAGGCTTGCCAACGGGGATTATCATCTGCGCCTAGCACGGTCTGCCGTACTCAAATTCAGGTGCCGCCCGACGTAAAGATGATTTTATCAGGAGCGGCATTGAGGCAGGCCTCAATTTATCTCCGGGCGTCCCAAAGCCGCTCCCCAATTAACACTGTGGTTGTATTTTCCAGTCCCGCATGATATACTATATTCTATAAGCTGGACGAATGGCTAGACAGACGTGAGAGGAGCGCAATCTAATTTGGACATTGTAGTATTAGCCGGAGGGCTGTCCCCAGAGCGAAACGTATCTCTGGTATCGGGACAGGGCATTTGCAGGGCCCTGCGGGGCCTGGGACACCGGGCCGTTGTCATAGACATGTTTTTCGGCCTGGAGGGATGGGACGGAAAGCCCGGCGATATTTTTGAAAAACCAGAAAATCTGTGCGGCGGCGAGGCCATTCGCGCGGAGGCCCCCGACCTGGAAGAAGTACGCCGGACCCGGGCAGACCAGTCCGCGAGCCTTTTTGGCCCGGGGACGCTGGAGGCCTGCGCGGCGGCGGACGCGGTATTCCTGGGCCTCCATGGCGAGTGCGGAGAGGACGGACGGGTACAGGCGGTGTTTGACCTCCTGGGAATCCCCTACACCGGGTCCGGACATCTGGCTTCCGGCATGGCAATGAACAAGGCGGTCACAAAGCAGATAATGGAGCGGGCCGGGATTCTCACCGCCCCCTGGCGGGAGATTCTCTACGGCGAGGACGATATCTCCCGGCTGGCGGAGGAGCTGCCTCTCCCCTGCGCGGTAAAAACCATCAACGGCGGCTCGTCGCTGGGGGTTGCGCTGCCGGACACCCGGGCGGAGCTGAAGGACGCGCTGCGGGAGATGCTCCAATACGGCGGGCATGTCATTGTGGAGAAGAAAATCAAGGGCCGGGATATTACGGTAGGTATTTTAGGAGACCGCTATTTACCAGCTGTAGAGATGATTCCTGAGTCCGGGGCGTATTTTGACTACGCGGCAAAATATCAGGAGGGCCGGAGTCTGGAGGTCTGCCCCGCGCCTATCACCGAGGAGCAGTGGAAGGCCGCCGGAGAAGCTGCGTTGAAGCTCCATCGCGCACTGGGGCTTCGGGTTTATTCCAGGGCAGACTTTGTATTGGACGCGGACGGTCTCATGTGGTGCCTGGAAATCAACTCCCTTCCCGGCATGACCCCCGCCAGCCTGCTGCCGAAGGAAGCTGCGGCAATCGGGATGACATATCCGGAACTGTGTCAGGAAATTCTGAATTTATCATTAAAAGAGGTAAAACATATATGATGCCAACAACTGCCAGCCAGCTTTGCGCCGCCGTAAACGGAACGCTGTACGGGGACGGGGCTCTGCTTGTGGACACCCTATCCACCGACAGCCGCAGTATCGCCGCCGGGGCCTGGTTCGTGCCTCTGACAGGCGAGCGGTTCGACGGCCACGACTACATCCCCATGGCGCTGGAGAAAGGCGCGTCCGGCTGCTTCTGCGCCCGGCTGCCCCAGGAGCTCCGGCCTGATAAGACCTACATTTTGGTGGAGAACACCAAGGCCGCCCTGCGGGATTTGGCCTCCTGGTACCGGGGACAGTTCCATATCCCCGTGGTACAGATTACCGGCAGCATGGGGAAAACCACCTTGAAGGAACTGCTGGCAGGCATCCTCTCCCAACGGTACTGTACGCTGAAAACTCCCGGGAACCTTAACGGAGATATTGGCGCGCCGTTGACCCTGCTGTCCCTGATGCCCGAGCATGAGGCGGCTGTCATTGAAACGGGAATGGATGAGTCCGGCCAAATCCGCTGGCTGGGGCAGGCGGTCCGGCCAGACGTTGCCATCATCACCAATATCAGCGACGTCCATCTCTCCCATTTCGGAAGCCGGAAGGATATTCTGAAAGCCAAGGCGGAAATTTTTGAAAATCTGCGCCCCGGCGGGCTGGCTGTCCTGAACGGCGACGACGAACTGCTCAATACCCTCCAGCTGGACTGCGAGACCGCCTTCGGCGGCTTCGGCGGCTTCCCCGGCGTCTCCTACAGGGCCCAGGTGGAACGTTTTGAAGGCTTCCAGGGCCTGGACAGCCTGCGCTGCACGGTGGTGACGGAGAAGGACCGCTACCCCCTGTCCATCCCTTCCCCCGCCAGCCACATGGCCTTCCTGGCCACCCTGGCTATCCTGACGGCGGAGCGGCTGGGCCTGACGAGAGAGGAAATCATTCGCGGCATCGCCTCCTACACCCCGGCAGACAACCGTTTACGGGTAGAGCGGCTGCCCGGCGGCCGGATCATGATTAACGACAGCTACAACGCCAACCCCGCATCCGTCCAGGCGGACCTGCGCATCCTCTGGCGGCACAAGGACGGCAAACGCATCGCCTTTTTGGGCGACATGTCCGAGCTGGGTTCCGCCGAGGCAGACGGCCACAGCGCCGTGGGGGCGGCGGTGGGCAAGCTGGGGATTGAGGTTCTGCTGGCCGTAGGCCCCCGCAGCAAGCAGTGGATGGTCCCCGCCGCCCGGGAGGCGGGCTGTCCGGACGTGCGCTGGTACGAGAGCCGTGACGCGGCCCGGGCAGATTTGCTGGACCTCTTCACTCCCGGCAGCGCACTGCTGCTGAAAGCCTCCCACTTTTTTGGACGCTTTGACCTGATGGCGGATTACCTGCGGGAGTACCCATTTGAAGGATATGTATAATAGCATGATATAGGAAAGAAACCATGATAGAAATCAGCGTAAACGGACTGAAAAAGTCCTTTGAAATTGGAAACAATATACTCGACGGCATCACCTTCCAAATTGAGAGCGGGGAGCGTGTGGGCCTGCTGGGCCGCAACGGCGCGGGCAAGTCTACCCTCTTCCGTATTCTCACGGGAGAGCTGGAGGCCGACGAGGGTGAGGTGGCTGTCGCCAAGAACCGCCGCCTGGGCCTTATTTCTCAAATTCCCGTCTATCCGGCGGGATACACCGTGGAGGACGTGCTCAACACCGCCTTCTCCCGCCACCAGAAATTGGCGGAGGAGATGGAAAAATTGGCCGCCGCCATGTCCGCCGGTGACAGCAGTCCGCAGACCCTCCGCCGTTACGGCGAGCTCTCCACCAAATTCGAGGGCATCGGCGGCTACGATACCGAAACGGCTGTGAGCAAGGTGGCGGCGGGGCTCTCTATCCCGCCGGATATGCGCGCTCAGCTTTTTGACAGCCTTTCCGGCGGGGAAAAAACCCGGGTGAACCTGGGCCGCCTTATTCTGGAGGACACCGACATCCTTCTTCTCGACGAGCCCACCAACCATCTGGACCTCCACGCCGTGGAGTGGCTGGAGGACTACGTACGCCGGTTCAAGGGCACCGTGGTGGCCATCAGCCATGACCGCTACTTCCTGGACCGCACAATCAGCCGGGTGATTGAGATTTCCGGCGGCAAAGCGGAGTTCTACTCCGGCAACTACACCTTCTATGCCATAGAAAAGGAACGCCGGTTCCAGGAAAAAATGCGGCAGTACGAGAAGGAACAGGCCAAAATCAAGCAGCTCCAGGAGGCGGCGGATAAGCTGCATCTGTGGGCTTTTATGGGAAACGACAAGCTCCATAAGCGGGCCTTTTCCATGGAGCGGCGCATCGAGCGTATCCGCCAGACGGAAAAGCCTACCAAAGCCAAAGCTCTGACCAGCCGGTTTGGCGAGAGGGAATTTCAGGGTGACGAGGTGATTCTCCTGAAGGACTTGGGCAAGTCCTTCGGCGGCCGGACGCTCTTTCATGGCGTGGACCTCATGGTGGAGGGCGGCGAGCGCATCGCGCTGCTGGGGGATAACGGCACCGGAAAATCGACTCTTCTGAAAATTCTCATGGAGGAGGAGACCCCGGACCAGGGCCGCGTCAAATACGGTCCCGCCGTCCGCACAGCCTATCTGCCCCAGATTATCCATTTCGACGACCCAAGCCGGAATCTAGTGGACACCATGCTCTATTCCAAGCGGGGCGTTACCACCCAGTCCGCCCGCGACAGGCTTGGGGCCTTTAACTTCCGGGGAGAAGACGTATTCAAGCCTGTATCCGTCCTTTCCGGCGGCGAGCAGAGCCGTCTGCGGCTTTGTATGCTGATGGACGAGGAAATTAACTTTTTGGTGTTGGACGAGCCTACCAACCACCTGGACATCGCTTCCAGAGAATGGATTGAAGAGGCTGTGGAGGCTTACGAGGGAGCCCTGCTTTTCGTCAGCCATGACCGGTACTTCATCAACCGCTTTGCCACCCGTATTTGGGAGCTGGAGAACGGCGTGATTACGGACTATCCCGTCCCCTTTGCGCGGTACAAGGAAATCAAGGAACGGGAAAAGTCGCTGGCCCAGTCTAAGGCGGAGAAACGAGTGGACAAGCCCAAAAGCGTTCCCAAGGGGAACAAGGCACAGCAGTCCGCCCGGAAGCAGCTGACCATCTGCGAGCGGGAGATGGAGAAGCTGGAGGCGGAGATCAAGGCCCTGGAGGAGCAGTTGGAGGCAAACGCGTGCGACTATGGGAAGTACAGCGAGCTGTACGCCCAAAAGGAGGCCCTGGACGCCCAGCTTTTGACGCTGATGGAGCGTTGGGAGCAGCTGGCCGGGGAGGCGGAGGGCTGAGCGTCCCCAAGATAAAAAATGATATCAATGAGTATACAAGAGAAAATATATTACTGTTTAGCAATACTTTGCCTCGTCCTGGGGGCCGCCGCGCGGTTTGTCTTTACCGCCGTACGGTTTACCGGGTTTCTGCTGTGGTGCGCCGCCGCCGTTCTGGTGGTCTGCGCCCTGCTGCACCGTTGGGGGAAAACCCGCCGGTGGGCTCTCTGGTGCAAACGGATTTTCTTTCTGCTGCTGGCGGCTGGATTTGCCTTCTTCGCCGTTCTGGAGTTCCAGGTAATCTCCTGGTCCCGGACCGACTGGGACGCCCCCGCAGAGGCGGTCGTCATACTGGGAGCCGGAGTGAACGGCACGTCGCCCTCCCTGAGCCTGCTGGTACGGCTGGAGGCGGCCTTGGCGTATATCCAGGATAAACCTGAAATTCCCGTTGTGGTTACCGGGGGCCAGGGACCCGGCGAGGCGGTCAGCGAGGCGCAATGCATGGCGGACTGGCTTGCCGCCCGGGGCGTGGACCCGGGGAGAATCTACTTGGAGGAACAGGCCTCCACTACAGCGGAAAACGTGCGCTACTCTAAGGAAGTGCTGTCCGGGCTGGGCCTTTCCAGCGGCGCCAATGTGGCGGTAGCCAGCAGCGGCTATCATCTGTGCCGGGCAGCCTGGATGTGGGGGGAGGGGATGGTGCCGGTGGCGGCCTCTATGCCGGTCCGGTATCTCCCCCTGACCATTAATTACTATATCCGTGAGGCCTTCGGCCTGGCGGCGGCAATGGTTTTTGGAACATGAGCGAAGAAAGAGGTTCAATATGCCCTATATATTATGTGTCTATTACAGCCGTACTGGCAGCACGGAAAAGCTGATGAAGGAAATTGCCCAGGAACTGAAATGCGAAATCGTGAAGCTGGAGGACGGCGTGGACCGGTCCGGTATCTCCGGCTGGCTTCGCAGCGGGATGCAGGCCATGGCCCGGAAGCTTCCCCCTGTGCGGGAATTCAAAACGGTCCTTCCGCTGACCGCCTATGACCTGGTGATTATCGGTACGCCTGTGTGGGCTGGCCGGTGCAGCGCCCCGGTACGCAGCTTTCTGCGGGACTACGGCCAGCAGCTTCGCCGGACCGCCTACGTCATTACCCGCGCCAGCGACGTGCGCTATGAGGAGGTCTTCGAGCAGATGGACCTCTATGTCCAGGAGCCCCACGCCGCCGCCGTCACCATACGGCCCGGCAGCGTAGGCGCGGAGTTCTGGCGGGACTCGTTCCTGGCCAGTATCCGAAACGGTGGAAAGGAGAAGCCGGGCCATGCTGGATAAGCTGAAGACCATTGAAAAACGTTACGACGCCCTGGTGGCCCAGCTGGAGGACCCCGCTACCTACGGTGACCCGGACCTACTGCGGCGGCTGACGAAGGAACAGAAGGAAATTGAGCCGGTAGCGGAGGCGTACCGCGCCTATCGCAAAGCGGAGGAGGGCCTTGCTTCCGCCCAGGAGCTTCTGGCGGATCCGGAATTCCGGGAGATGGCCCAGGAGGAGATGCAATCCGCCCGGGAGCAGATGGAACGCCTGCGGGAGGAATTGAAAATCCTGCTGCTGCCAAAGGACCCTAACGACAGCCGTAACGTGGTCATGGAAATTCGGGGCGGCGTGGGAGGAGAAGAAGCCATGCTCTTCGCGGCAGACCTCTTTCGTATGTACGCCCTCTATGTGGAGAGCCGGGGATGGCGGCTGGAGGTGGTGGGCCGCAGCGAAACCGAACTGGGAGGGCTGAAGGAAATCAGCTTCCTGGTGGAGGGCGAGGGGGCCTGGTCCCGGCTGAAGTTCGAGAGCGGCGCGCACCGGGTCCAGCGGGTGCCGGTGACCGAGTCCTCGGGCCGTATTCAGACCAGCGCGGCCACGGTGGCGGTACTGCCGGAGGCGGAGGAGGTGGAGTTTGCCATCGACCCCAAGGACCTGCAAATTGACACCTTCCGTTCCTCCGGAGCCGGAGGCCAGCACGTGAATAAGACGGAGTCCGCCATCCGCATTACCCACCTGCCCACCGGCGTGGTGGTGGAGTGCCAGGACGAGCGCAGCCAGTACAAAAACAAGGACCGGGCCATGAAGATTCTCCGCTCCAAGCTCTACGAGGCGGAGCAGGCCAGGCAGGATGCCGCCATTGCCGCCCAGCGGCGCAGTCAGGTGGGCAGCGGCGACCGCAGCGAACGCATCAGGACCTACAATTTCCCCCAGGGCCGGGTCACGGACCACCGGCTGACGGGAGATGTAAAAAACTTCAGCATTGACGCAGTGGTCAACGGCGGCCTGGACCCGGTGATAGACGCTCTGGTCACTGCGGACCAGGCGGAACGGCTGGCGGCGTCCGGCGGAGAGGCCACCCCATGAAGACCCGTGTGATTTCCATTCAGAATCCTGTCCGGCAGGCGGAAGAAGTGAAAGAGGCCGCCGCTGTCCTCCGTTCCGGCAGGCTTCTGGGTATCCCGACGGAGACGGTCTACGGCCTGGGGGCCAACGGCCTGGACACGGCGGCGGTGCGCCGCATCTTTGAAGCCAAGGGCCGTCCTCAGGACAACCCGCTTATCCTCCATATCCCGGACGCCTCCTGGCTGGACCGCTACTGCCGCAGTATCCCGCCGGAGGCCGCCGCGCTGGCGGAAAGGTTCTGGCCCGGCCCCCTGACGATGATTCTCCGGCGGCGGGAAAATGTGCCCAACGCCGTCACCTGCGGCCTGGACACGGTGGGCGTCCGCTGCCCGGACCACCCCGTAACGCTGGCGATTATCCGGGCGTCGGGGGTGCCGGTGGCCGCGCCCAGCGGCAACCTCTCCGGACGTCCCAGCCCTACCTGCGCCCGGCACATGCTGGAGGATATGGACGGCCGCATTGAGGCCATTGTGGACGGCGGCCCCTGCGGCGTAGGAGTGGAATCCACTATTCTGGACCTGACCGCTTCCGTACCCCGGCTGCTGCGGCCCGGCGGGCTGCCCCTGGAGTCCCTGGAGGCGGTTTTGGGGGAGGTGGCTGTGGACCGTGCGGTGACGGCCCCCCTCTCCGCCGGGGAGAAGCCCAAGGCCCCCGGTATGAAGTACCGTCACTACGCCCCCAAGGCGCCGGTGACTGTGGTCTCCGGCGGCTGTCTCCGTTCGGCGCGGTATATCCGGAAAAACCTGGGGCCGCAGATAGGGGTCATCTGCTTCGATGAGTACAGGGACCTGTTTTCAGGGTGCGTGGTGCGGTCCATCGGACCAGCCTCGGACCAGGCGGAACAGGCCCGCCGGGTGTTCGACGTACTGCGGGCCTTTGACGAGAGCGGCGTGACCGCCATCTATGCCCAGTGCCCCAGCGGAACGGGTCTGGGATTGGCGGTGGCAAACCGGCTGAAAAAGGCGGCGGGATTTCAGGTTGTGGAGTTAGGGGAGTAAAGATGGTCGTGATTGGCATCACCGGCCCCACCGGGTCCGGCAAAACCACCGCTCTGCGGGTCCTCAGCCACATGGGATTTGAAATTGTGGACTGCGACAGGCTCTACTACCAGCTGCTACGCCAGGACGCCGCCCTGCGCCGGAACCTGGAGGACACGTTTGGCCCGGTGTTTCTTCCGGACGGAAGCCTGGACCGGAGAACCCTGGCTGCCAAGGTATTCAGGGACCCGGGGGAGCTGGAAAAGCTCAACGCCATTGTTTTTCCGGCAGTGTACGCGGCCGTGGAACAAAAAATTATCAAATGTTCACAAAAAGGGCTTGCTATTGACGCGGTGAATCTGGTAGAATCAGGGTTGGGATCACTATGCGGCGTGACGGCCGCCGTGACGGCGGATCCGGCCCTGCGCCTGCGGCGCATCATGGACCGGGACTGTCTGAGCGAGGCACAGGCACAGGCCAGAATCGCCGCCCAGAAGCCGGATAGCTGGTACCGGAGCCGCTGCGATTATGTTTGGGAAAACAGCGGGGCGGACCGGACGGAGTTTGAAGGGCTGATGGAGAAATTTTTTCGCGATCTAATTCTGACGAAAAATGAGGAGGAACAAATCATGGATGCTAAAGAATGGAAAGCCAAGGTGCTCAGCGAGAAAAAGAACGGCTACGACCGTATGCCCGCCAGCGAACGGGACGCCATGAACGCCTACAGCCAGGACTATAAGGCGTTTCTGGATGCCGGTAAGACCGAGCGGGAGTGCGTCCGGGAGGGCATCCGTCAGGCGGAGGCCCGGGGCTTCAAGCCCTACGTCCGGGGCATGGCGCTGAGCGCCGGGGACAAGGTTTACATGGACAACCGGGGCAAAATGCTGCTGCTGGCTGTCATTGGCCAGAAGAGCCTTGCGGAGGGCGTGCAGATTACCGCCGCCCATATTGACAGCCCCCGGCTGGACCTGAAGCCCGCGCCCCTCTATGAGGAGAGCGAGATGGCCTACCTCAAGACCCACTACTACGGCGGCATCCGTAAATATCAGTGGGTTGCTATTCCTCTGGAGCTCCACGGCGTCGTGGCGTTGAAGGACGGCTCCACCATTACCGTTGCCATCGGCCAGGGGAACGAGCCCAAGCTGGTCGTGAACGACCTGCTGCCCCATCTGAGTGCGGAGCAGAGCAAGAAGACCCTCTCCGAGGGCATCACCGGCGAGCAGCTGAATCTGCTGGTGGGCAGCGAGCCCCTGGAGGGCGAGGAGAAGGAGCGGGTAAAGCTGGCGGTCATGAAGCTGCTGTACGAGAAGTACGGCTTTACGGAGGAGGACTTCATCTCCGCCGAGCTGGAGGCCGTCCCGGCTATGAACGCCACGGACGTCGGCCTGGACGCCAGCATGATTGGCGCGTACGGCCATGACGACCGGGTGTGCGGCTACGCCGCCATGCGGGCTCTCTTCGACCTGGAGGGCGCTCCCGCAAAGACCGCTGTGTGCATTCTGGCGGACAAGGAGGAAATCGGTTCCGTAGGCGTCTCCGGTATGCAGACCGCCGCGTTCGACACCTTTATTGAGGACCTCTGCGACGGACAGAACGTGCCCCTGCGGGCCTGCCTGGAGAAGAGCTTCTGCCTCTCCGCCGACGTCACCGCAGCCTTTGACCCCAACTTCGCGGATGTCTACGAGAAGCGTAACTCCTCCTTCCTTAACTACGGCGTGGGCCTGTGCAAGTACACCGGCAGCCGCGGCAAGGGCGGCGCGTCCGACGCTTCCGCCGAGCTGGTGGCCTATGCCCGCCGTATTTTTGAGGAAAACGGCGTTATCTGGCAGATGGCGGAGCTGGGCAAGGTGGACGCTGGCGGCGGCGGCACTGTGGCCTGCTATATGGCGAACCGCAATATCGACACTCTCGACGCGGGCGTGCCCGTTCTGGCGATGCACGCGCCCTTCGAGGTAGTGGCGAAGCTGGACTGCTACATGACCTATAAGGCTATGAAGGCAGTTTACGAGAACTAAATCCATACGGAAGGGCCTCTGTTCCCACTGGGAACAGAGGCCCTTTTTCCTGTTTGCATCGCCCGGCTCGTTACGGAAGCAGACGGCATTGCAGCAGCTCTGCCAGCACGCTGGGAGAACCGGTAAGGATCGCCCGCGCCATGCCGCGCTCGTAGTGGTAGGCGCAGCCTAAGCCCAGGCTGTTTACCTTCTCCATCAGGCGTTCCCGCAGTGTCTCCTCCTGTTCCTCTACCGGCCAGTCCCAGATTACGCAGGCCTCGCTCTTCTCCCTGCGGTTTGCCATCAGGAATTCGTAAACCCTGCCGTTTTCCTTGGCCTGAACGCTCTGGCGTACCATGTCCTGCGTAAGGAACTTGCTGAACTGCTCCGCTGTAAACCGCCACGCGCCGTCCACTTTTTCCCCTTCCAGCTGTCCGCTGGCAAGATAGCTGCGAATGGTCCGCACACTCAGCCCCGTCATTACGGAAATGTCTTCCACTGTACAAAAATCTTTCATCATAACCTCTCCTTATTGTAGTAGGAATCTGATTCCAGTATACAGAAAGGCTGTGCGGAAATCAATTTGCAGTTTTCCCTCTTTTGCACATCGGTTCTCAAAAAAACAGACGGCGCACGGGAATAATTCCCATACGCCGTCCGCTTTTTTTGGATTTTGCCGTTTACAGCTTCTCGCGCACCTTGGCGGCCTTGCCGACGCGGTCGCGAAGATAGTAGAGCTTCGCGCGGCGCACAACGCCGTGACGCACTACCTCAATCTTGTCGATGGTGGGGGAATGAAGCGGGAAGACCTTTTCAATACCCACGCCGTAGGATACGCGGCGGACCGTAATGGTTTCCTCAATGCCGCCGTGCTTTTTCGCGATGACAGTTCCCTCGTAGACCTGGATACGCTCGCGCGCGCCTTCCTTGACCTTGACGTGAACGCGGACTGTGTCGCCGACCAGGACGGGGGGCATTTCCTTCAGCTGGGACTTGGCCAGTTCCTTAATGAGATCCATGGATATTTTCCTCCTGTTTATAGGCGTTCATAACAATTTATCTGAGCGGGACGGATACTTGTCCCTGCTCTTGACAGAGGACCGCCCTTTATTGCCATGATAGAATACCACATCAGGGAAATAAATGCAAGAACAAATTTATCTAAATTTGTCTTTTTTCCCGCGCGGCGCTCCATCCGGCGGAACGCGGCGGCTTACTCGGCCTTGGGACCGGCGTCCACCACGTCCTGCGGCATGTGGGTATATTTCTTGAAGTTCTCCACAAAGGCCTTCGCCAGCTCCTTGGCCTTCGTCTCGTAAGCGGCCTTATCGCCGCCCCACTGGTCGGCGGGAATCAGCTGGCCGTCAGGCACGCCGGGGCAGGTGGTGGGCACCTGTACGCCAAAATAGGGGTCGGTGACAAACTCGGCCTTCTCCAGCTCGCCGTTAAGGGCGGCAGTGACCATGGCCCGGGTGTACTTCAGGTTCATGCGCTTGCCGCTGTTGCCGCACCAGCCGGTGTTCACCAGATATACGTTGGCGCCGGAATGGGCCACCTTTTCCGCCAGCATCTGAGCGTAGACAGAGGGGTCCAGAGGCATGAAGGGCGCGCCGAAGCAGGTAGAGAAGGTGGGCACAGGGGAAGTAATACCGCGCTCGGTTCCCGCCAGCTTGGAGGTGAAGCCGGAGACGAAGTAGTACATGGCCTGTTTCTCGTTGAGCTTGGAGATGGGGGGCATAACGCCATAGGCGTCGGCGGTGAGGAAAATAACCGTCTTGGGGGTGGAACCCACGCCGGGAATGGCGGCGTTGGGGATGTAGTCTACAGGATAGCCCACGCGGGTATTTTCGGTGAGGGAGCCGTCGGCGTAGTCGGGCACGCGGGTCTCTTCGTCCATTACGACGTTTTCCACCAGAGAGCCGAACTTGATGGCGCGGAAGATTTCCGGCTCGCGCTCCTCAGTCAGGTCAATACACTTGGCATAGCAGCCGCCCTCAAAGTTAAAGACGGAATCCTCCGCCCAGCCATGCTCATCGTCACCGATGAGCTTGCGGTTGGGGTCTGCGGAGAGGGTGGTCTTGCCCGTGCCGGAGAGGCCGAAGAACACGGCCGCGTCGCCCGCGTCGCCGATGTTGGCGGAGCAGTGCATGGGGAATACGCCCTCCTTGGGCATCAGGTAGTTCATGACGGAGAAGACGGATTTCTTAATCTCGCCCGCGTACTGGCTTCCGGCAATCAGCACCAGCTTCTTCTCATAGTCGATCATAATGGCGGCCTCGGAGTTGACGTGGTCGCGCTCGGGCACGCACTTGAAGCCAGGGGCGGCAATCACGGTAAAATCAGGCTTGTAGCCCGCCAGCTGCTCCTGGGTGGGACGCAGCAGGAGCTGGTGAATAAAGAGGTTCTGGCTGGCCAGCTCATTGACAATACGGAAAGCCTTGGTATACTTGGGGTCCGCGCCCGCGAAGCCGTCGAAGAGGAAAATCTCCCGGTTTTGCAGGTAGGCCACCATCTTCTCGTACAGGGCGTCAAAAACCTCCTGGGTGGTGGGCACGTTGACCTTGCCCCAGGCGATATCGTTGTGAACGCCGGCGGAATCGACAATGAACTTGTCATTGGGGGACCGGCCCGTATATTTGCCGGTATTGACGCACAGCGCGCCGGTGGAATTGAGCTTGCCCTCGCCGCGGGCCAGGGCCTTCTCCACCAGCTGAGCGGGGGAAAGGTTACGGTATACGGCGCTGGGATTGATGATACCCAGCGTCTCAAGACCAAAGGTTTCCATGATAAACTCCTCCTTGAATATGTTTGGAGTTGGGCTTCCGGATTGGAGCAGGTCCGCCGGCAGGTGGGAAGGCGGAAAACAGGCCGCCCAACAGGCATATTTTACTCCATCCGTCAAAAAAAGGCAACACGGAAACAGAAAAATTCAAACTTTTGTTAAAATTATAACATCTCCTGCCGGAAGCGGGCGTTACGTTTCCTGACGGCCTCCCCGGTTCCGCAGGCCGCCGAAGAGCCGGTGCAGTCCTCGAGGCCGCTCTGCCGGGACGGGACAGGTTCTGTGAATGGTCTTTTTCATAAACGTCTCCTGGCTGGAGCGGGGGGCCAGACTGTTGGTTTTACGGCAGTAGGAGCCGTCCGGCAGGAGGGAACTCGCTTTCACGTTGTCCTCCAGCTGGGTGTGGAGAATCCACAGCAGCTGGCCGCGCACCTCGCTGTCATAAATCGGGCAGGCAATTTCCACCCGGCGGGTCAGGTTTCGGGTCATAAGGTCGGCGGAGGCGATGTATAGCCTGGCAGTTTTTCCCCGTCCGAAGCAATAGATCCGCCCATGTTCCAGAAAACGTCCGACGATACTGGCGACGTGTACGTTTTCCGTCTGTCCGGCGATGCCGGGCCGCAGGCAGCAGATGCCCCGCAGGACCATCTGAATCTGCACCCCCGCCCGGGAGGCCTCCGCCAGCTTGTCAATCATGTCTCTCTCCGTCAGGGCGTTCGCCTTAATGCGGATGCAGCCCTCCGGACCTTTTGCGATTTCGCTGTCAATCAGCTCCAGCAGTCTGGGCTTCAGTCCCGCCGGGGCCACCAGCAGATGCCGGTATGTCCCCTCCAGGTTGCCTACCAGCATATTTTGGAAAAACACGGTGCCGTCCAGACCAATCTGCTCGTTGGCGGTCATCAGACTCAGGTCGGTATACATCTCGTTGGTCCGCTCGTTATAATTGCCGGTGCCAATCTGGGTAATGTAGCTGAGCTTATCCCCTTTTCGCATGGTAATGAGACAGATTTTGCTGTGACATTTGTAGTCCTCCACGCCGTAAATCACCTGACAGCCGGAGTCCTCCAGCAGCCGGGACCAGGAAATATTGTTGGCCTCGTCAAAACGGGCCCGCAGCTCCATAAGGACAATAACCTCCTTGCCGTTTTCCGCCGCCTTGCAGAGAATGTGGGCGATTTTGGAGGAGGAGGCCAGCCGGTAAATCGTGATGCGGATGGAGATGACGTCGGGACGCTCCGCCGCCTCGCTGAGCAGCTTCAGGAAGGGGTCCACCCCGTCGAAGGGGAAGAAAAGCAGTTTGTCCTTGCGCCGGACCTGTTCAATAATGCTGCTCTTTTCATCCAGGTCCTCCGGCCACCGGGGCTGATAGGGAGGAAAGGTCAGGGGGGCGGAGGTTGTTTCCGGCAGGGAGCTGATAAGAGCGAAGACATATTTCATGTCCAGAGGGGCCTGGCCGAAATAGATTTGGCGGTTCTCCACCCCCACCCGGCTTTTCAGAAGCTTCAAAAACTCCCCGCCGATTTTTTTCGAGAACTCCAGCCGGACCACCGACAGGCTGGCCCGCTTCTTCAGCAGCTTGCTCATACTGCTGCGCAGGTCCTCGCCGGAGGAGAGGTTATCCTCCAGCAGCTCTTTGTCGAAGCTGAGGTCCGCGTTGCGGGTGGCGCAGAGGACGCAGGAGCTTTCCGGCTTGTACTCCCCGAAAAGGGACAGGGCGTAGTGGTGGATAACGGTTTCCATGCGAATAAAACGTCCCGGGTCTCCGGGCATATTCAGGAAGGCTGGCAGATTGAGATCGGAAGAGCGTCGTGTAGGGAAAGAGTGTCCGCGGTTGTGT
>CAMSIF010000042.1 GCA_947058885.1 uncultured Clostridia bacterium | reverse complement strand
ACCTTTTTTGTTTCTTATCAGATTAGTGCCGCTCAGTGCCGCTTGACAAAATGATTCGTCGAAATATCCAAATCGGGCAGCCGCCTCATACAGGTAACTGCCCGATAAACTGGAAGTTCTTCGCCGTCAGTTCCAGTCTAATCTGCCTTGTAAAGTTCAATTTCATATTTTCCTATAAAGTCATCGCACTCTGCTGCTAAAGTGTAGGTATCTGTGCTGTCCAAAGTGAAAAACGCTTCCAATTCCGTCGCCTTATCCAGTGTATATACTTCATTACCAAATGAATTATATAAAACTATATCTAAATCCCCACTGGCAATATTCGAGCGGAATGAAAATTTTATTTTTTCGCCCGTTTCTCCTGAAAATGAAATATTGGATGTTGTCGTTATTTCCTCTGAATAGCTGTGATTTATACTTCCTAATGCTTTGGGTCTGGTTATCCAATAGATGCCCATCACACAAATTGCGGCAATAATAACAACGATTATCAGCTGTTTCTTTTTCATTCTATTGTTCCTCCCGAGTACCAGTTTGATAAACTTATTCTAGCACATATTGACTAACAAATCAACCTGCCTTTGTGCAGACTGCCGCAATAAAATCTCAACAACACTTTTCTCAAAAAGGACCTTTCTGGCAGAGGTTGCTTTTTACGCCCGCCGCGAATATAATAGAACAGTCGTGGCCCTCGCGGCCTCGCGAAATTAAGAAAGGGGACATGCTGTATGAAAATCAAAGATATTGAACTGTACAGGCTGTCGGTTCCGCTGAAACGACCTTTCAAAACCGCCCTGCGTACGGTGGACGCTGCGGAGGCTCTCATTGTAAAGGTCCTGACGGATACGGAGCACAGCGGATACGGAGAGGCCCCGCCTACGGCGGTCATCACTGGGGACACGCTGGAATCCGTTGCGGGAGCGGTGGAACGCTTTATCAAGCCGAAGCTGGTGGGGATGGACGTTTCTAATCTGGAAGGGATTATGGAGCGGATCGAAACCTCTATGGTGCACAACACCAGTGCGAAGGCGGCGGTGGATATGGCGGTCTACGACCTGTATGGGAAGCTGTACCATGCGCCGCTGTACCGCCTTCTGGGGGGCTACCGCCAATTTCTGGAAACGGATGTGACCATCAGCTTAAATGAGGTTGGGGTTATGGTGGAGGATAGCGTCCGCGCAGTGGAAGACGGCTACGGTATTTTAAAGGTCAAGGTGGGCGGCGGTTTCCCGGCGGACCTGGAGCGGGTCCGTCAGATTCGGAAGGCGGTTCCGCCGGAGGTACGGCTGCGGGTAGATGCCAACCAGGGCTGGACAGCAAAGGAATCCGTAAGGATCATCCGCGCCATGGAGGAGGAAGGGCTGGATATTGAATTAGTAGAGCAGCCCGTGCGGGCCGGCGATGTGGAGGGACTGAAATTTGTTACGGACCATGTTGCCACAGAGATTTTGGCGGACGAGGCGGTCTTTTCCGTACAGAACGCGGTTGACATTATTCAGCTCCGTGCGGCGGATTTGATTAACATCAAGCTAATGAAGACAGGAGGAATTTATAACGCGCTGAAAATCTGCGGCCTGGCAGAGACATACCATGTTAGCTGCATGATTGGCTGTATGCTGGAAACAAATGTGGCGATTACCGCTGCCGCGCATTTTGCAATGGCAAAGCGGAATGTGACGCTAGTGGATCTGGACGGGCCTGCTTTGAGCAGGTATAACCCAGTTCAGGGCGGCGCGCTGTTTGACGGCAGCAGAATCACGCTGACAGAAGCGCCAGGTCTGGGAATTTCGGCTATAGAGGGATTGACTGCGTTTTGATAGCGGCCAGCGCAGAATAAATTGTCCATATGGTCTCCTCCCAAAAGTTATTTTTAAGCATGCGGCAAGTGTTTCCGAAGAGGCTTTTGTCAGATGCGGCAAATGATTGGCAGTCTATGCCAAAAAATTTTTAGCAAAAAATTGGTCTGACTATTTCTTTTAGGTCAGACCAATTTTTATAAATAAAAGGGCGTAAAATTGGAATGACAAGTCTTGTGCATTATCCGGATGATAAGCCCAGCTGCCGCACTGGTTGGGGTATACATACCCGCAGGCTATCAAAAAGAAGCAATATTCTTGTTGAAAGCGGATGATTTTTTGTGATATTATGAAAATATTTTTGTCAATATTTGTGTCATTCGACAAAATATAAAATGGGTCTTGCAATTTCGGAGGCGAGTGGTATACTAAAATCACGAACCATAAAATGTCATACCAATTTGACGCGGGTTCTGTTTGTGACAAAAATAAGGAGGAGAAGGAAACATGAAGCTAAAGAAGATGATTGCGCTTTTGCTTGCGGCGGCATCCCTGACAGCGATCCTGTCAGGCTGTGGCGGCAACAACCAAAATGACGGAAAAGTTCAGGATGACAACAATACCGGAAACCCTCAAGTGAGCGGTCCCCAGGAACCCGGCAAATCCCAGAAAACCAACCTGGTCGTTGCGCAGGTCAGCGACGCCATTACCATGGACCCGCAGAAACAGGGTACCATGACGACCATGAATATTCTCATCAACATCTTTGACACCTTGGTCACCCGGGATGAGAACGGCAATCTCGCCCCTGCCCTGGCCACCGAATGGAAAGCCATCGATGAATTGACGTGGCAGTTTAAGCTGCGGGAGGGCGTTAAATTCCATAATGGCGAGGACTTCAATGCCGAAGCCGCGAAGTTCTCCCTGGACCGCCTCCTCGACCCTGAAACCGCGTCCCCGATCGCTGAGCTGAAGAACGTCACTGGGGTTGAGGTGGTGGACGAGTACACGATTAATGTTATCACGGAGGCTCCGGATCCGATTATCCCCAACAAAATGGTCCTGTTCGGCGGTGTGATGGTGCCGCCCCAGTATATCGGGGAGCACGACGCGGACTATGTAGCCAAAAATCCTGTTGGAACCGGACCCTTTAAATTTGTCTCCTGGCAGAAGGATTCCGAGGTTGTTATGGAGGCGAACGAGGACTACTGGAGAGGTGCGCCCGCTTTTAAGGATTTGACCTTCCGGGTTATCCCCAATCTAGCGGATATCGTAGCCGCGCTAAAAACTGGTGAAATTGACTTTGTGCAGGGACTCACCAGCGATCTGGCCGCCTCCGTTGAGAACGCGCCCGGCGTGAAAATTGTGTCCTCCGACTGGATTCGCACGTTTTTTATCAGCCTCGACACGGCGGTGGAACCCCTTCATGACAAAGCTGTGCGCCAGGCGTTGAACTACGCGGTGGACAAGCAGGCCATCATCGACAATATTTTTGCTGGCAACGCCAAACAGGTGGCGACTATCCTTCCCAGGGAGACCTTCGGATACGACGCAGCCATTGAACCCTATCCCTACGATCCAGAAAAGGCAAAAGAACTGCTGGCTGACGCCGGATATCCCGATGGCTTTGAGGTGAGCTTCGACGGCGTGACCGCAGAGCTGACGGAAGTGCAGGCTATTATCGGGTATCTGGAGGCCGTGGGTATCACCGTCAATCTCAATGTCACCGACAGCAGCACCCTGGTATCAAATATGGCGGCGAAGACGGCGTCTCCGCTGTACTATATGGGGAATACCGGCTGGACGCTGGACGGCGTTTCCAACTTCCAGTCCTATGCCAGAAGCGACCGGCGGTATGCCAGAGGTGGTAATGACGAACTGGACAGCATGGTGGATATTGAGGAGACCACAATTGATCCCGCCGCCCGTCAGGAGGCCTTCACCCGGGCCCAGGAGATCCTCAAAGAGGAGGCTTACTTTATCTATCTGTGGCAGAAGAACAATATTCTCGCCATGAGCTCCGAGGTCGATTTCATTCCCAATAAGAATGGCGTGCTGTGGATGTTCACCGCTGCGCCGGCGGCATAACCAGCAGAGGATATTTCCCTGAAACGCGGGCGTTTCCACCGGCTGTGGGACGTCGAAAAAAGAGATAGCAGAACGGAATTCCCTGTAAACGCGCCGGTGCGGAAAATGCCGGATGGTCTTTCCGCACCGGCGTAGGACAGGCGTCCGGCGGGGAAAATTGACGCTTTGAGGAGACGCAAATGGCTAAGTACATTATCAAACGACTTTTTTACGCGGTATTCGTGCTGTTTGGCGTGGCGACCATCGTGTTTTTTTTAACCCGGCTGACAGGCGACCCCATTGCCATCATGCTGCCGGACGGCGCCACAGACGAGCAGGTTGCGGAGTTGACAGCGGCGCTGGGGCTGGATAAGCCGCTGCTGGAACAGTATTTTATTTATCTGTCAGACCTTCTGCGCCTGAATTTCGGCGAGTCATTGCGCTACCGCTCCCCCACTTTGGGCCTTATCCTGGAACGCCTGCCCGCAACTCTGCGTCTGGCGGGGACCGCGATGCTGTTTGCGCTGCTGCTGGCGGTTCCCTGCGGCATCCTGGCGGCCTTGAAACGGGGTACGGCGGCGGACCAGGGGATTATGGCGTTGGTGATGGCGGGACAGGCCATGCCTGTATTCTGGGCTGGCATCTTGATGATTATGCTGTTCGCCGTACAGATGAAATGGCTGCCTACGGGCGGCTATGGAGACGGTGGACTGCGCTACATTATTCTTCCGGCAATCGCGCTGGGACTTCATCTGATGGCCCTCGTGACCCGGCTGCTGCGTTCCTCGCTCATTGAGGTTATGGGCGCGGACTACATCCGCACAGCCAAGGCGAAGGGCCTGAGGGCCAAGCTGGTGGTGGCCAAACACGCCCTGCGCAACAGTATGCTGCCGGTAGTCACCGTGGTGGGACTGCAAATGGGCGCGCTGCTGGGCGGCTCCGTGGTGACGGAGACCGTGTTTGCCTGGCCCGGCGTGGGACAACTGCTGGTGCAGGCTATTACCTACCGGGACTTTCCTCTGGTGCAGGCCTGCATCACCATGCTGGCGGCGGTGTTTGTCTTTGTCAACCTGGCGGTCGATATCATTTATGTGTTTGTTGATCCCAGAATTTCTTACAGCTGAGGAGGGGCGGACTTATGCGCAAGGCGATTAAAAGACATATGGGCAGTGCGGTGGCGTGGGGCGCCCTGGGAATTCTGGTTGTTTTTGCGGTCTGCTCGCTGCTGGCTCCCGTTCTCACGCCCTACGAAGCCAACGCCCAGGATATTATGAACCGGCTGGTACCGCCCGCCTGGTGCGCGGGCGGCTCCCTGGAACACCTCCTTGGGACGGACGAGCTGGGGCGCGATATGCTGGCAAGGCTGCTCTATGGAAGCAGGTCTTCCATCCTGGTGGGCGTTTTGACCGCCATGCTGTCCGGCGGACTGGGGGTGACCTTGGGACTGCTGTCCGGATATTTCCCCAAGGCGGACGCCGTGATTATGCGAATTGCGGATATTCAGCTGGCGTTTCCATCCATGCTGCTGGCGTTGGCCATTGTGGCGGTGCTGGGGGGCGGATTCTTCAAGCTCGTCATGGTACTGGGTATCACAGGATGGGTCTCGTTCTCCCGGGTTATCCGCTCTGAGGTGCTGAGCATCCGCACGTCCGACTATATCCTGGCGGCCCAGACGGTGGGCGTGGGACAGGCGCGGATTCTTTTCCGCCACATCCTGCCCAACATCATCGCCCCGGCGGTGACCATTTCCACGTTCCAGATTGCCACCGCCATTATTTCCGAGTCCTCCCTGAGCTTTTTGGGACTGGGGATTCCCCCCACGACGCCCACCTGGGGCAACATGCTCCACGCGGGTCAGCTCTATATGGACAGCGCCTGGTGGATCTCTCTTTTCCCGGGCATTTGCATCATGCTGATTGTGCTGTCCATCAACCTGCTGGGAGATGTATTGCGGGACTATATGGACCCCAAAACCCGGCAGAATTGAAACACCTTGGCGTCTTAGCTTTAAAATACAGGAAAGGAAGGTCCACACATGGCAGGATACGCTATGGGACTGAAGTGCGACAGCTGTGGCGGAGAGTTTTCTCTCCGCGACCCGCTTACCACCTGTCCAAACTGCGGCGGGCTTCTGGAGGTCCAATACGATATGGCGGCCATGAGGCGGGAGATCAAGGTCATCGGCGGCAGTCCGGAATATGATTCCATCTGGCGGTACCGGCAGTTTTTCCCTTCCGTGGAGGAACAGAATGTTGTTACCCTGGGGGAGGGGCGAACCCCTTTGGTGAAATCCGTACACTTGGCCGGGAAACTTGGTATTGACAACCTATACTATAAAAATGATACAATGATGCCCACAGGGAGCTTCAAGGATCGGGGCTTCAGCCTTGCCGTCAGCTATGCGAAGGAGCTGGGCGTCCGGCGGGGGTTTACATACAGCTCCGGCAACGCGGGCGCATCCTTTGCGGCATACTCCTCCCGCGGCATGTTCAACGCGCTGGCGCTGGTGGAATACATTGCCAATCCCGTGAAAAAGGCCATGATTCAGCTCTACGGGGCGCAGGCCGCCGTTCTGGATTACGACAACTTCGGACAGATTACCGCCATGCTGGAGCAGGCGGCGGAACGCCTGGGCCTCTATCAGTTCGTAAACTTTATCAATCCCATCCGTCACGAGGCCATGAAGACCTATGCCTACGAAATTACGGAACAGCTGGGGCGGGTCCCGGACGCAATGTTCCATCCAGTGGGTACAGGCGGCGGCATCTTTGGCGCGTATAAGGGATACTGCGAGTTGGCTCACCTTGGTTTCACGGACCAGATTCCAAGAATGTACGGCGTACAGCCAGCCGCCGCCGCTCATTTCAAAGCGGCCTTTGACGCGGGGCTTCCGGAGGCGGCAGCCTACGGCGACTGTACCAAAACCATTGCGCAGAGCATCGCCTCAGACAGCCCCATCCAGGGAGGCCGCCGGGTTCTGCGGGCGGTTTACCAGAGCGGCGGCGCGGCGTTAGGCGTGGAGGACGGGGACATTCTGGAGGCCATGCGGGATTTGGCTAAGGACGGCATTGCCGGCGAGCCCTCGGCCGCCGCGCCGGTAGCGGCCTTCAAGCAGGCGTATGAGAAGGGGCTGGTCAAGGCTTCGGATACTGCCGTCTGCGTCATCACCGGCTCGGCGTTCAAACAGCCTGGGGCGATTAAGGAGGCCGCCGGCGAACCTGTAACGCATATAAGGGCAGACATTGACGAACTGGAAAAGCTGATCGTGCGTCTGCGTTTATAAATAAAAAGAAAAGGAATCTTAGCTATGCCGGATAACGCAGTAAAACACAAAAAGATGTCTTTTGTAATTGTGGAGCGCCTGATTGGGATGATCAGCAGCGGGGAACTGAAGCCTGGGGACCGGCTTCCGCCGGAGAGACAGCTGGCGGAGGCCTTTCATGTCAGCCGCGCAACGCTTCGGGAGGCCTTGAGCGCTATGGAGGTGACCGGCATCATCGACATGCGGGTGGGGGAGGGGACCTATGTGACCAACATGGACATCTTTCCCTTTATCCAGATGATTTCCCGCCTGTTTCTGCGGGACGTCTCCATGGAGGACGAGCTGCTGGAGCTGCGCAAGCTGCTGGAAATGGAGGCGATCAGGCTGATTATCCAGCGGGACCTGCCGCCGTCTGAGCTGGACGTGCTGCGGAAAATCGTGGACCGGATGGAGCAGAGCCTGTTTATTGAGGATGTCGATGCCGGGGTGGAGGCGGACGTGCAGTTCCACCAGACGCTTTTTGTGTTGTCTGACAGTTATATTTTACAGAGCGCGGGGAAGTGTATCAGCTCTATTCAGGAGAGCTCTGTGCGCTTTAACCGCTCCAAAATCCTGCGGGATACCAACAATATGGAGCTGCTGTATAACCAGCACCATCTTATCTATAAAGCGCTCTTGCAGCGCGATGAGACTATGGCGATGCGGATGATCGGAAAACATCTGGATTTTGTACGGCAGATGATTTAGGCGGCGGGTCCCGTCTGCGGCGGACCTGCAAGAAAACTATTTTCAGGGGGGAATGTTCATGTCAGACGGGCTGTTGGATGTAAAAACGCTGAAACCGGACGTGCTGCTGGAAGTGAAGAATCTGAAAACCTATTTTTCGCGGGACGACGGCCGCTATGTAAAGGCTGTGGACGGTGTGAGCTTTACGGTGAACCGGGGGGAGACCCTCTGCGTGGTGGGGGAATCGGGCTGCGGGAAGAGCATTACGGCCCTGTCCATTATGGACCTGCTCCAAAAACCGCGCGGAAAAATTATGGGCGGCGAGATTTTGTTTGAGGGGCAGGACCTGGTCTGTGCCAGCGAGGAGCAGATGTGCGGCATCCGGGGAAATCGGATTTCCATGATTTTTCAGGAGCCCATGACCTCGCTGAATCCGGTTCTGACCATCGGGGACCAGGTGTCCGAAACCTTGACGGTCCACCAAAACATGAAGCGGGCGCAGGCCATGGAAAAAACGGTGGACATGCTGAAAATGGTGGGCATCGCCCGGGCGGATAAGATTATTCGGGAATATCCGCATCAGCTCTCCGGCGGAATGCGCCAGCGTGTGATGATTGCCATGGCGCTTATCTGCAATCCCGCCCTGCTGATTGCGGATGAGCCGACTACGGCGTTGGATGTGACAATTCAGGCGCAGGTACTGGATCTGATTCGGGACATGCGGGATAAGATGAAAACAGCCATCATCTTTATTACCCACGACCTGGGCGTGGTGGCGGAGCTGGCAGATAAGGTGGCTGTTATGTACGCGGGAAAAATCGTGGAGCAGGCGGATGCGGACAGTCTCTTCCGAAACCCCACGCACCCCTATACCAAAGCGCTGCTGGCGTCCATTCCCTTCATGGACCAGGAGAAGGACGTGCTCTATTCCATCCGGGGCACGGTGCCGGACGCGGCCTTTTATCCCGACGGCTGCCGGTTTCAGGATCGCTGCGATGAGTGCGGCGGGGACTGCCCCCAGGACCGGATGCCAGAATTGAAAGAGGTGTCCCCCGGACACTTTGTGAGATGCTTCAAAGCGTAGTGGAGGTGACGGCATGAGCGAGGCTCTGTTGGAAGTAAAACAGTTAAAAAAATATTTCCCCATCCGTTCCCAGCTGCTCAAGCGGGAGGTTGGGGCGGTAAAGGCGGTGGACGGCGTGACGTTTTCCCTGAACACGGGGGAAACCATCGGCATTGTAGGCGAGTCAGGCTGCGGAAAATCCACGTTGGGCCGCGTTCTGATGAAGGTATACGAGCCCACCGGTGGGGAAATCTATTTCGGCGGCAGGGACATTACCCGGCTTCGGGGCGCGGAGCTGAAGGAGCATCGCAAGCAGATTCAGATGATTTTCCAGGACCCCTACGCCTCCCTCAACCCCAAAATGCGGGTACGGGACATCGTGGCGGAGCCGCTGTGGGTCAACCGGATGATGTCAAAGGAGGAGGCGTATGGACAGGTGGACAGCCTCCTGACGACGGTAGGGCTTCGGCCTACGGACGCGCCCAAGTTTCCCCACCAGTTTTCCGGCGGGCAGCGGCAGCGGGTGGGCATTGCCCGGGCCATTGCTATGAGTCCGCGTCTGATTGTGGCGGACGAGGCCGTCTCCGCGCTGGATGTTTCCGTGCAGGCGCAGATTCTGAATCTGATGATGGAGCTGAAGGCGGCCAATCATCTGTCGTATCTGTTCATCTCCCACAACCTGGCGGTGGTAAAACACATCAGTGATAAAGTCGGAGTAATGTACTTAGGGAATATGATGGAGATTGCGGAGAAGAACCTGCTCTATCACGACGCGAAGCATCCCTACACCCAGGCGCTGCTCTCCGCCGCGCCGGTAGCGGACCGTACCCATAAAAGCCAGCGGATCGTTTTGAAGGGAGATGTCCCCAACCCGGCAAACCCGCCGGAGGGCTGCCCCTTCCACACCCGCTGCGCCCAATGCAAAAATATATGTAAAGTGGAAAAGCCGGCGTTTGTGAAGGTTGCGGACATGCACTATGTTGCCTGCCATCTATACGGCGGGGAACAGGTCCAGGGGAACGCGTCATGATAATGGAACACGGCCCTCTGCGGGTCAATATTGTTGACCCGCAGGAAAGCGGTATCCGCGCAGGCCTGCTGGAGCGCGGAGCGCACGGCTTTTCCCTGACGGTTCTGGAGGACCGCGCCCCTCGGGAGAACGATTTCTATATCAGTCCTCCTTGGATAGATTCCCACTGCCATGTTTGCCATGGCATTACCTCCTTCGGCCTGCGGCCGGACAGTGTGGGCTGGCGGCAGGGGGTCCACCTGCTGGTGGATGCTGGGAGCGCGGGGGAAGAGACCGTGCCGGGGTTTCGCGACTACGTACTGCCCTGCTGCCGGACAAAAGTCCTGGCGTTCTTAAACATCAGCTCCATTGGCCTTGTGACGATGCAGGAATGCTTCGATATGCGGAAATTGGACCCTGGGAAGACAGCCGCCTGTATCCGCGCCTACCCCGGTTTTTTGCTGGGGGTTAAGGTGCGCTCCAGCGATGTAATTGTGGAGGGAAAAGGGACCGCACCGCTGAAAAGAGCGGTGGCGGCGGCAGAAAAGGCGGAATGTCCTATCATGATTCATATGGGCGAAAACCCACCCTCCAACGAAGAAAATCTTGCGCTGCTGCGGAGCGGGGACGTACTGTCCCACTGTTTCCATGGAAAGGAGACGCCGCTTTGGACGTCCGGCGGCGAACCGGTCCCCGCTCTGCGGGAGGCCTTGGAGCGCGGGGTTGTCCTGGACGTGGCCCATGGCGCCGCCAGCTTCAGCCAGCGGGTGGCGGCGGCAGCCATCGCAAAAGGATATCGGGATTTTATAATCAGCACAGATCTCCATGGAAGGAATATTTGCGGCCCGGTCTACAGCCTGAGCCATACTATGAGCAAATTTTTAGCTCTGGGCTTGGAACTGCGCGAGGTTATCCGGGCGGTTACAGTCAAGCCCGCCAGGACCTTTGGCCTGAAGGCCTGGGGGGACTGCCTGACGGAAAACTGTACGCTTTTCAAGCTGAGGGAACGCCGGGAGAGCGACCCGCCCTTTATGGATTCAACAGGCGAGCCTATTAATGTGAGCAAAGTGATCGAACCCGCCGCCGTTATCATGGACGGCGAGCTGATGGAATGGTAGGAGGTGGCAGAATGTCAAGACCGCTGTACCGTCTGTCCGTGCGGGAGAAGCTGAAGGAGCTGATTCAGATGCGGTCCGTCACGCCTCCGGGGGAGGTAGCGGATGTAGCGGCGGCGCTTTGCCAATTTGCCGCCGCCCTTGGAGCGAAAGCGGTATTACAGGAGGTTGAGCCGGGAAAGCCCAACTGCCTTATCACGTTCGATTTCGGGCCGGGCCGGACGCTGGTTTTTAATAGTCACATGGATGTCAACAATCCCCAGGGCCAGAGGTGGAGCTTCGACCCCTTCTCCCCCTTTGAGGCGGACGGCAGGATATACGGCCTGGGAGCGTGCGACGCGAAGGGAAGCCTGGCGGCAATGCTGGCGGCCTTTGAGCGGGTGGCGGCGGCTCCTGATGGTGTGCGGGGCAAGGTCTATTTTACCGTGGTTATGGGGGAGGAGGCCGGAGGACTGGGCAGCCGGTTTCTCGCGGAGCAGGGACTGCGGGGGGATGCGGGCGTTGTAGGAGAACCGACGGAGCTGCGGGTTTGCACCGCACACAAGGGGACGTATATGCGGCGGCTGGTTTTCCATGGCCGGGCGGCCCACTCCGCCAGCTCCCATCTGGGGATTAACGCCATATGCCATGCCGCCCAATTTTGTGTGCTGTACCAAAAACTGGACGCTGCGCTGAGGCAATTGCCGCACCCCATTCTAGGACCGGCCAACGCCAGCGTAACCGTGATACAGGGGGGAACCCGTCAAAATACAATTCCAGAGAGCTGTTCACTCATCATTGACCGGCGGCTCCTCCCCGGGGAGACCAGCGAAAAGGCGGATTTGGAGCTGGAGGCGGTTTTACAGGAACTTCAGGCGTTATGTCCCGAGGCCCGCGCGGACTGGGAGACAATTGTCTCCACGGTTCCCTCTCAGACCGGTTCCGGCGAGGAGATTGTATCCGCCGCGCTGCGGGCGGCGGACACCATTGCGGGACCTGGACACGCGCCCGCCGGTTTTAATGCGGGATGCGATATGTCAAAGCTGGTCAATATTGCTGGAATTCCTACCGTGATTCTTGGACCGGGGAGTTTGAAAAACGCGCATTCTCCCGATGAGTTTGTGGACTGCGGGCAGTTGGAGCAGGCTGTTGGAATTTATGAGGAAATTATCCGTTCCTATCTGAAATAGAGGGGAGAAAGCTTTTTATGCGCACGATTCAGGAACATTTGCAGAAATGCGTAGAGGAGAAAATTTTTCCAGGGGCAGTATACCAGTACGGGACTTCGGAGGGGATTCTTGGACATGGCGCGGTGGGAACGCTGGGCATCGGGCGCGGCCCTGTCAACGAGTCCACGCTATATGATTTGGCGTCGGTAACCAAGCCTCTTGCCGCGTTAGCGTTTATGAAACTGCTGGAGGAGGGACTTGCCTGTCTGGACGACCCTATCGACTACTACCTTCCAGACTATGCCGGACACGCTAAAGGGAATAATACCATGTTCCAGCTTCTGACCCACACCAGCGTAATCCCAGGGCAGGTACAGCTTTACCGCACCTGCCATACCAAGCGGGAGATGCTGGATGGAATTTTGTATCTGCCGCCGAGAGATAACGTCCACCAGCCGGTCATGTATTCCTCCCAGGGGCTGATTGTCATTGGGGAAATCATTTCAGCTATTACCGGCAAACCTCTGGACAGAGCCATGCGGGAACTGGTTTTTGAACCGCTGGGAATGGCGGACACCATGTTCAATCCGCCCGAGAGCCGCTTTGCCAACACCGCTTCCACAGAGGACTGTCCCTGGAGGGGAAAAGTTGTCGTAGGCCAGGTACATGACGAAAACGCGGTAGTAATGGGCGGCGTAGGCGGACACGCGGGTATCTTTTCCACGGCGGCGGATGTGGCGAAAGTGGGGCGGGCAATGCTCACGGGACTGGACGCCGCTGGCGGACAGTATCTCCGCCGCGCGACTATCCGGCTGATGACAAAAAACCATACCGCGCATCTGAATCTGGCGCGGGGCCTTGGATGGATGTGCAGGGACGCTCATGATTCTCCGGCAGGGGATCTGTTTTCGGAGAACTCCTTTGGACATACGGGGTTTACGGGAACCAGTATATGGGTCGATCCGGAGAGGGACCTCTACGCCGTTCTGCTGACAAACCGGGTCCATCCTACCCGCGAGGGCGGCGGTATCGCCCGCGCACGGCATATATTCCACAATTTGGCGGTTTATCACTGGGAAGACGTCAATAGCGGCACATAGGATTTGCCATATCAGATTTCAGGAGGAGGATACATAACATGGATGTGAACAAACGATTGGAGCAGTTGGGAATTCTTCTGCCGGAGGCGCCTAACCGTGCGGGATTGTATGTGCAGACGAAGGAATTCGGCGAGAGAATGGTATATGTATCCGGATGCGGGCCGGATCTTAATGGAAAGGAGGAGCTGAAGGGAAAGCTTGGTGAGGAAATTTCTATTGAGCAGGGACAGCTGGCGGCGAGGAATTGTATGCTCAACGCCCTTGCGATTCTGAAAAAGAACCTGGGGGATTTGAACCGGATTCAAAGCGTTGTAAAAATGCTGGCTTTTATCGCCAGTACGAATGAATTCTACTCTCAGCCCCTGGTTGCCAACGGAGCGTCTCAGCTTCTTTCCGAAGTCTTTGGAGAGGAGGCGGGCTGCCCCTCCCGTTCGGCTATTGGTGTGAACGTGCTTCCGGGAAATATTCCGGTTGAGATTGAACTGCTGCTTGAGCTGAAGAAATAAATATCGTGCTGCAGGGCGTTCAAGCGTCCCCGTTCCAGGCCTCCGCTGGACGGGGACGCCTGTTTTCCAGCTGGCTTCCGGAACCCGGCGTATTCCCGTGACGCCGCAAATATTTTAAGAATTTCTTTTCCCGCGAATAATTTTTACTGCCTGTGGAACCTTTTCCAATATCAAACGTCTAATATCCTGCCCCGGTCAAACGGGGAAATAAAAAGCTCCATTGGAGGTATCTATGAAAAAGTTTATGACCACTCTTCTTTTGTTTGCTCTGACCCTGTCCCTTGCCGCCTGCTCCAGCGGCGGCCAAGGGGACGCCCCGGACCAGTCCCAAAAGGAGGCCCCGAATCTGAACCAATACTATGAGGACTTTATGGCCACCCTGGGCGAGGACAACACCCCCGCCATGGGAGACGTGGAGGGAGACGTAGTGGAGCAGATGTATCCGGGCCTGGGCGCGCTGGAGACCAAGCAGCGGGTGCTCAAGACCGCCATGATTACTTCGGTGGCTTTTGAGTTTGCGCTGGTGGAGGTCTCTGACGCCGCCGATGTCCAAACGGCGGCGGACATCTTCCAGTCCCGCATTGACTACCAAATCGAATCCGGCGCGTTCTATCCCATGACGGTTGAGAGCTGGGAGAAGGCCCAAATCATCACCCAGGGCAACGTTGTGGCCCTCATCTGCGCCGGTACGGAGCAGTCCAAGGCGGCGGACGCCTTTAACGCCCTCTTTGCCTAAATACGCCGGGAAGCCGCAGCAACAGAGCTGCGGCTTCCTCTGCTAACTACCTGGAAAGGAGACTGCCTGTGGTTTTTTCCAGTCTGCCGTTTCTTTTTTTCTATCTGCCCGTGACGTTGGCAGTCTATAAAACAGTCCCCCTGAAATTGCGGAATCTGTGCCTGCTGCTGCTGAGCCTCTTTTTCTATGGCTGGGGAGAACCGGTCTATATCTGCATCATGCTTCTCTCCATCGCTGTGGACTACACCCATGGCCGCCTGGTGGAACGCTGGCGGGATAAAGACCGTCTGGCCCGGGGAGCGGTAGCATCCTCGGTTGTCTGCAACCTGGCCATTCTCTTTTTCTTCAAATACTGGGACTTCCTCGCCGCCAATGTCAACGCGCTGACAGGACTCTCTCTGCCGCTGCTGGGCCTGCCGCTGCCCATCGGCATCAGCTTCTACACGTTTCAGACCATGAGCTACACCATCGACGTCTACCGCCAGGACGCCCCGGCGCAGCGGAACATCGTCACTTTTGGGACTTACGTCACGCTCTTCCCTCAACTCATCGCGGGACCGGTGGTTCAGTACAAAACCGTGGCGGAGCAGCTGGGATTCCGGAAGGAAACCATGGAAAAGTTCACCTCCGGCATCCAACGCTTTACGGTAGGGCTGGCAAAAAAGGTCCTTCTGGCGAACGCCGCGGGACAGCTCTGGGATACGGCCCGGGACAGCGGGGAGCTGACGTTCCTTCTCTCCTGGCTGGGGCTGCTGGCCTACGCTTTCCAGCTCTACTTTGATTTTTCCGGCTATAGTGATATGGCCATCGGTCTGGGCCGGATGCTGGGCTTTGAATTCCTGGAGAATTTCAATTACCCCTATATTGCCCGTTCGGTAGTAGAATTCTGGCGGCGTTGGCATATCTCCATGACCACCTGGTTTCGGGAATATGTCTATTTCCCATTGGGCGGGAACCGGGTCTCCCGGCCCAAGTGGATACGCAATATTCTGATTGTCTGGGTTCTCACCGGCGTCTGGCACGGCGCGGGCTGGAATTTCCTGCTGTGGGGCCTGTATTACGCCCTGTGGATGCTGGCGGAGAGGCTGTTTCTGGGTTCCTGGCTGGAGAGGCTGCCCCGGGCGTTGCAGCACGGCTATACCATGCTGGTGGTGCTTCTGGGATGGGCCCTTTTCGCGGTGGAGGATATGGGACGGCTGGGAGCGTACTTCGCCGCCCTCTTTGGCGGAGGAGGACTGGCAACCGCCAGCGACTTCTTCCAGCTGCGCAGTTACGCGCCGCTGATGATTCTTTTGGCCGCCGGCTCCACGCCTTTGATGCGGGACCTGTGGCGCCGGCTGGGGGAACGGCGGCGTTCCGTGCTGTCGCCGCTGCTGGTGCTGGGAGGGCTGGTGCTTTGCACCGCGTCCCTGGTGGACGCCAGCTACAATCCATTCCTGTATTTTCGGTTTTAGTTGATGTTTGCAAAACGGAGTGCTATAGTAAGGAGGCGGTTTCATGTCAAAAATTTCCCAGCGCGTCACCGCGACGCTGTTCTGCGTATTTCTGGCGGGGCTTGGGCTTCTGCACCTGCTGCTGCCGGACCGTGGATTTTCTCCGGTGGAAAACCGGAATCTCAAACAAACGCCCGCCTTCTCCTGGTCCGCTCTGGCGGACGGCAGCTACACCGCCGCCCTGGAAACCTATTTGGCGGACCAGTTTCCTTTCCGGGACAGCTGGATGGGTCTGAAAACCCGATATGAGCGGCTGCTGGGTAAGCGGGAGTTCCACGGGGTTTACCTCTGCGGGGATACCCTCATCTCCAAGGTTTCCAGCGCCAGCTACGGAGACCGGAATCTGGATTTTCTTCACGAGCTGACGGAAAAAACGGATTTACCCGTCTATGTCGGCCTCATCCCTACGGCGGCGGAGATTTGGCGGCAGAAGCTGCCGGAGGGCGCGGCTTCTTTTGACCAGCTGGCTTATCTGGAGCGGGCGAAGGATGCGGGGGGAATCTGGGTGGATATGGCCGGGGCTCTGGCGGCCCACGCCGAAGAGCCTGTCTACTACCGCACAGACCACCATTGGACCAGTCTGGGGGCCTACTACGGCTATACCGCCCTGATGAAGGCCATGGGGGAGGTTCCCGCGCCGCTGGGTCCTGCGGAGACTGTCTCCCGGGATTTCTACGGCACGCTCTATTCCACCTCCGGCATCCACTGGCTCAAGCCGGATACCATTGAGCGGTATGTGCCCGGCGGGAATGTCTCCGTGGAGGATGTCCACGGCGGCAAAACCCACGGGCTTTATGTGGACAGCTTCCTGGCGGAGAAGGACAAATACGCATCCTTCCTCGGCGGCAACGCCCCTCTTTATGTCATCCGCAATACGGATGCCCCGGCGGGCAGGCTGCTGGTGGTACGGGACAGCTACAGCGATAGTCTTGCGCCCTTCCTCAGCCAGAACTTTTCTGAAATCCACCTCCTGGACCTGCGCTACTACCGCACAGGCGTGGCCCAGTACGCGGAGGAAAATGGGATGGATATGATTTTTGTCTGTTACAGCGTGGATAATTTTATCAAAGATGCCGACGCCGTCTTTTTGGCGCAATAGTCATAAAGCCCGCCCCTTTCGCAATAGTGTACTCATTCTACAAAAGAGTAACAACGGAGGAATGCCAGCAATGAAAAAATGGATTGTACTGCTTGTGACAGCCGCCCTGCTTCTCACCCTGCCCGCCTGCGGAAAAAAGGACGGCGGCAACAACCCCGCAGGCCCGGACGCCTCTCAAAATACTACGGAACCCGGGACAGACCTGGAAGGCGAGGAGCCCCTGCCGGGACAGAACGCGGAAGAGGACAATAAGCCCCTTCTGCCGGACCCGGAAAGCACTGGGGAGGACCAGGAGGATTTGGGCGAGAGCGGCGGTGCGGTTACGGCCAGCCACTCTGATGTGACGCTGCGCGTTGGAGAGACCTTTCAGATCGGAAGAGCACACGTCTGAACTCCAGTCACACTAAGATATCT
>CAMSIF010000041.1 GCA_947058885.1 uncultured Clostridia bacterium | reverse complement strand
CTTTTCTCTGGAGCTGGCCGCCAATGAAATCCGTTGGTATGAAATATAGGGCCAGGAGGGGCGAGAGCCTTTCCTTGCAAAGAAGAACCGGAGCAGCGGCAGCTGCTCCGGTTTTTTTGCGGTATGTCAAATCAGGAAAAGAAGGTGTAGCTTACTTCATACCAGCGGTGATGATGGCCATTTTGTAGACCTCTTCGGCGTTGCAGCCCCGGGAGAGGTCGTTGATGGGGGCGTTGAGGCCCTGGAGGATGGGGCCGTAAGCCTCGTAGCCGCCCAGACGCTGGGCGATCTTGTAGCCGATGTTCCCCGCCTCGATGTTGGGGAACACGAAGGTATTGGCGTAGCCCGCCACCTTGCTGCCGGGGAACTTCAGCTGGCCCACGGTGGGGGAGACGGCGGCGTCGAACTGCATCTCGCCGTCGATGGCGAACTCGGGGGCCATCTCCTGGGCGACCTTGGTGGCCTCGGCGGAGAGGGGCACGGTAGCGCCCTTGCCGGAGCCCTTGGTGGAGAAGCTGAGCATGGCCACCTTGGGCTCGATGCCGAAGAAGCGGGCGGTGCGGGCGGACTCCACAGCCACCTCGGCCAGCTTCTGGGCGGCGGAGACGGTGACGTTGCCCTCCTTGTCCACGCTGTCCTCATAGGAGATGTTGATGGCGCAGTCGCCCATGCACAGCATTTTCAGGGCCTCGTCGCCGGTGTCCCGCTTCATGATAAAGCAGGAGGAAACCAGGTGCGCGCCGGGCTTGGTCTTGATGAGCTGGAGGGCGGGACGGACGGTGTCGGCGGTGGAGTAGGTGGCGCCGCCCAGCAGAGCGTCCGCTTTCCCCAGCTTGACCAGCATCGTACCGAAATAGTTGCCCTTCTTCAAAGCGGCGCGGCAGTCTTCCTCACTCATCTTGCCCTTGCGCAGCTCCACCATTTTGGCGACCATATCGTCCATACCGGCGTAGGCTTCGGGGTCGATAATCTCCGCGCCGCCGATGTCAAAGCCGTTTTTCTCCGCGGCGGCTTTCACCTCGTCCACATTGCCCACCAGGATGACGTTCATCAGGTCCTCCTTTATGAGCCGGGCGGCGGCCTCCAGGATGCGGCCGTCCGGGCCCTCGGTAAAAACAATCGTGCGGCGGTTTTCCTTCAGGTTGTTCAAAAGAGCGGTAAACATAGCAGATTCCTCCGTATTTTAGTTGTAACCGCAGGGCAGGCCCTGCACAGATACCTCCATTATACACCAAGAAACTTCTGTCCTCAATAACAAAATGCAAAATAGGGAAAAAAGCCCCGCGCGGCAAAAAAGAAAACGGACAGGCCGCCGCTTCTCGCCTGTCCGTTCCGCGCTATTTGTTTATTCCTCGGGCGACTCCGACCGGAGGAAGGTGCCCAGAATGCCGTTAATAAACCGGACCACTTCCGGACTCTCATACTTTTTCGCGATTTCTACCGCCTCGTTAATCGCCGCTCCATTGGGAATTTCCGGCATGTAGAGGATTTCATACATGGCCAGCCGCATAATCGCTCCCGCCACCAGCGGAATCCGCTCAAATCTCCAGCCCTTGGCGTATTTTTCGATGTACTGGTCCAGCTCGTAGCCGTGAAGGGCCACCCCCTGGACCGCCTTGCGGATATAGTCCCGCTGGGAAGGGCCGGGCAGCTTGCCGTAAGCCTCGTACTCCGGAGCCAACGAGGAAAAGCGGTCTTGGCTCAGCCGCTGGTCCAAAAGCTCCTTGGCGTTCAGATCTGTGAAGCTCAGCTCGTAGGAGAGGTGCATCGCAATCTCTCGCGCAACATTTCTAATCATGGGTTCAGGTTTTCTCCCTCAAACAACACGGCGGACGCCTTACTGGAAGCTGACGCCGCCTACGTGGACGTTCACCGCCTTTACAGCAAACCCGGTCATGGACTCAATGGCGTTGGCCACGGCGGCCTGGATTTTCTCCGCCACCTCGGGAATGGCGTAGCCGTAACGGATCATGACGAACAGGTCAACAGCCGCGCCGTCGTCGTCCACCGAGAGGCGCACGCCCCTGGCGTTGGACTTCTTGGCGGCCAGATTCATCATGCCGCTGATTCCCTCTACCTCGGCCACAGCCCCGGCGGCAATAGATGCCAATACATCCTGGGAAATGTGAATGCAGCCCAACTCCTCGGGGTGGGTCATATAATCTTTGTTGTCGCCCATATTCAATACTCCTTCGATATGCGATAAGGGAATTGCTCGTATTATTGTACCACCTTCCGGAGGAAATTACAACCAAAACTTTGCCGGTTCACCGCTTTTTGCGTATGAAAGACAACCAGAACAGGAGAGGCGGCTGGAATCCCAGCCGCCTCGATACCTTATTCCGCTATACTCTGGGCAAAGCGGGCCAGAATGGCCGCAACTTCCGCGCGGGAAGCCGTGCCAGTAGGATTCAGACTGCCGTTTGCGCCGCCCAACAGGCCGGTGGATACCGCCCAGCTTACCGCTTCCGCAGCCCAGCCGGAAACCAGGCTCGCGTCGGTAAAGCCCTCCAGGCCGGTTTCACCGGCGGGACTTCCTAAGTAACGCCACAGCATGGTAACCAGCTGCTCCCGGGTAACGGCCTCCTGAGGGCCTTCGCCATCGGAGACGCCTTTCGCCTGCGCCCAGGACTGGGCCGGCGCATACCAGGGATTGCCGCCGGTGGTATTCGCGCCGTCCAGGCGGGCCAGTACGGTCCACAGCATGGCGCGGGTCATGCCGCCGCCGGGGTTGAAGACGGATTCGCTGCCATCGCCGGTCATAAGGCCGTTCTCATATACGTAGCGCACATCGCCGTAATACCACGCGTCTCCGGCAACATCCACAAAGGGCAGGGCCTCGGGGGTGGTCGTGGAATCCGGTCCGCCGTCCGGCTCAGAGTCCGGCTCGGGTTCGGGCTGCTGGGAAATCGGGGAAAAGACCGCCTCGACCACAACCTTGGAAGCAGGCATGGAGAAGGAATATTTGCCGTTGCCAAGCTCCTTCAGCGTAAGCTCTTTGCCGTCCTTATCTCTGACGGACAGCGTCTCCAGCTGATAACCATCGTCAGCTGTGGCCGTTACTGTCACGCGGACGCCCTCCAGGGCGGAGCTGGAGCTGAGGGACACTGTGCCGTGGGCCGCCGCCGGGGCGGTAACGGCGTAAAGGGTGGGCTGTACAGACGAGTTGCCCGGGTTGGAGGGGATGTTCGGGAGGTCGGGATCAACGGGAGGTACGGAAACCGTCTGATAGGTCATGATGAAATCGCTGAAGCCGCCGGCGGTAAAGGTGGCGTACCACTGACTGCCGGTCTGGTGCAGGACGGCGTTGACAAGCTCCATCCGGCCGTCATGGAAATGCCACAGCTTGAAGCTCTTGGCGTCCAGGTCCGCAGCCGGGATGGGAAGCGTGATTTTGACAGGAACCTTTACAGGAAGGGCCGCGCCGTCCTGATCCAGCAGGTTCATAGAAAACCGGAAGACATTCTTGGCGGCGGGATCGGGGGAGGGGACGGCGCCGTCCTCGGGCTGGCCGATTTTCAGAGTCACCTGGCTGTTGTAGTCCGCGTTCAGCTTCGCGCCCACGATTTTTGCTCCGCTGATACCGGAACCGGAGGCATCCACCGCCGCGAAGCCGTTGATTCTGGCTTCCAGGGTTTCGATTTTGTCATAGAGGCTGTCCGTAAGGGACTGGACCAATTCGTCCCGGTCCAGCTGGTTCAAGATTTCCTGGATCCTCTGGGGGTCAGAAGTGTTCAGAGCCTCTTCCAGCAGGTTCTCTACAGAGCCTGCGGGGATGGTGTGGCCGCAGACGGTGCAGACCTGGTTGCCCTTGTCGTCCGTCTGATAAGAATGTCCCTTGGCGGGGATGGTCTCAGTTTTGGTCTCACCGCACAGGGAGCAGGTGTAGGTCCGCAGGCCCGCCTCGGTGCAGGTGGGCTCTTTTACGCTGGTCTGATAGGAGTGTCCCTTGGCGGGGATGGCCTCGGTTTTGGTCTCGCCGCACAGGGAGCAGGTGTAAGTCCGCACGCCCGCTTCTGTACAGGTGGGCTCCTTGGTGACGGCGCCGGTACCGAAGTCGTGATTCGTACAGGCGGAACCGGAGACCGTCAGAGAGGCGGTCATTCCGTCGCAGGAGACGGTAATCGTCTGGGTAGCGGAGGAGTTCTGGTCATAGCCGGAGCACATGGCGGCGATAAGGGGCAGCTTGCATTCGCCGTACTGGGGGCAGTTGACGGTAACCGTGATATCCGCGTTTTTCAGCAGGGTGTCCAGGTCTGTTCCCGGACTCGCGGGGACAGTGGCTTTGGACAGCGTCAGGCCGTTATGGCTGCAATTGCGGGACATGGCAAAATCCTGGGTCCAGTTGTTCTGCCAGGCGCTGGGGTGGGGGCCAGAGTAGAACCCGGCTCCCATGTGGGTGATAAGAGATCTCTCAATATTCTGGCGGTGGCCGGAGCTGTTGAGCCAGCTGTTCATTACGTCTGCGGCGTCCCGCTGGCCGGAGGCGATATTTTCAGCGGAAGCATCATAGGCAACGCCATAGTCTTTATAGGCGGTCCAGCACAAGCTGCCGTCCGGACGGGTGTGGTCGGAGCGGTAGTCTATGTAAATCTCATAAGCCCGCTGGTTAGCAACCTTCTGGAGGTTGTCAAAAAGGGAGAGGGGCTTGAGACCGATGCTCATACGGTGCTGGTTCACCAGCCGCAGGACTTCCCAGGATTGGCTGGAAACACTGGCGTCGTGGATTAAATCCGTAGGCGGGTTGGGATTCTCGGAGGGGGTGTACAGCCCGCATTCCACGAGAACCGCCTGTAGGGCGTCCAGACCCAGAACGGCGTCTTTGGCGGCGTATTTTTTCGTTTGGCCGTTGTAGGCGACCACTACAGGGAAGGTATAGCTGCTCTTGCCAAGCAGGTCCTGCATTTGGGATGATGGGAGGATGTAGCCGTCCTCGCCCATTTCGGCGGCGGGATCGTAGGCGTAGCCATACATACGCAGGCGTTCGAGAGCCGCGAAGTTAGCATACTGAGGGACATAGTTTGCGCTGTTGGGACACCCGCTGGCCTGGTAATAAACCAGGATGATGTCTGAACTGGGAGGGCTTGTCAGAATGGACGTGGTAAAGGCAATCGCCTCATGCATATTCTTGTTATTCCAGTAGGTGGATTCCAGCGGCGGCAGTTCCCCGGCCGCCAGAGCCGTGCCGGGCAGCATGGACAGGACCATGCAGAATACCAGCAGGGCTGAGAGCAATCGTTTTTTCATTATATCGCATCCTCCTAATTAGTTTCATACCTGCCGCCCGGCTAAGACGGCAGACAAAAAAAGTATATCACAGTTTCTGCGTGAGGGCAAGACAGAGGCGTGATTTTTACAGGGCATCCAAAGATTGTCAAAGGAAGGGGGGAAGGTTTTTGGCAGGTTTTCCGGTTCAGAGTTCAGAGACGGCAATTTCCGGCGGATAGCATGGAGTTTCTTTGAATATGTGGAATTAGATATTGAAATGGGGAACAATTTACAGTATACTCAGATAAAGGAACGAACTGACCGTCTACAGGAGGCGCCATGGGCAATACAATCAAATTCATTGACCGCCGTTCTCCGGCGGAGCGGGCCGGGGTCCGCGCGGGGGAAAAACTCATTTCCATCGGCGGACACCCGGTAGAGGATGTGCTGGATTACCGCTTTTTTGGCTATGACCGGGACCCTGAGCTGGAGCTGGAGGCCCCGGATGGCTCCCGGCGAACCCTTCGGGTGAAAAAACCGGAGGCGGAAGATTTGGGCTTGAACTTTGACACTTACCTTATGGACGAGCCCAGACCGTGCAGCAACCACTGCTTGTTTTGCTTTGTGGACCAGATGGCCCCCGGCTGCCGGGATACCCTCTATTTTAAAGACGACGACGCCCGGCTGAGCTTCCTTATGGGAAACTATATCACCCTCACCAACCTAACGCCCCGGGAGGCCCAGAGGATTATTGACCTGCGCATCAGCCCGATTAACGTTTCCGTACACGCTACAGACCCCAAACTGCGGTCTGTTCTGCTGGGGAATAAGGCGGGCGGCGAGAGCCTGGAATATATGAAGGCCTTCGCGAAAGCCGGAATTGTGATGAATGGACAGATTGTCCTTTGTCCGGGGTATAATGATGGGGAGCAGCTCCAGCGGACCATGGAAGACATGTACGCGTGGGGGTTCGCCAGCTGCTCGGTGGTGCCGGTGGGGCTGACAAAGTACCGGGAGGGGCTTTCCAAGCTGCGGCCCGTGGACCGCGAGACGGCAAACGCAGTCATCCGCCAGGTGGACGCCTTCGGGGAAAAATGCCTGGCAAAGCGGGGGACCCGGCTGTTCTTCTGCTCTGACGAGCTGTATATCCGGGCGGGCCTGGAGCTTCCCGGTGAGGACTACTACGAGGATTATGTACAGCTGGAAAACGGCGTGGGGATGCTGCGGAGCCTGATTTCCGAATTCGAGGCCGGACTGCGGCTGGAGGACCGTTCTGTAGAGGCTTCCCCATATACGATTGCCACCGGTGTCAGCGCGGCCCCCTTCCTGCGGGAGCTGGCGGACAGGGTCCGGGACCAGCTGGGGGTTCAGGGGCAGGTCGCCGCCATCCGGAACGACTTTTTCGGCCCCTCGGTGGACGTGGCGGGACTGGTAACCGGCGGGGACCTTATCCGGCAGCTGAAAGGCCGGGACCTGGGAAAACGCCTGCTGATTCCGGTCAATATGCTGCGCCACGGCGGAGACGTGTTCCTGGACGGTCTCCATACAGGAGACGTGGAGAGGGAGCTGAACGTGCCGGTGACAGTGGTGGAGCAGGACGGCTTCGATCTGCTGGACGCAGTGCTGGGACGCAAATAAAGGAGTAAGACAATGCCAAAGCCTATTGTAGCCATTGTGGGCCGGCCCAACGTGGGTAAGTCCGCGCTTTTTAACAAACTGATTGGAAAACGGGTGTCCATTGTGGAGGACACCCCCGGGGTGACCCGGGATCGCATCTACGGCGAGACCGACTGGAACGGCCGGAAATTCACCCTCATTGACACCGGCGGCATCGAGCCCCGCACAGATAACGAAATTCTTACCTTCATGCGGGAGCAGGCGGGTATCGCCATCAGCCACGCGGATGTCATCGTGTTCCTCACCGACATCCGCACAGGACTCACCGCCTCGGACCAGGAGGTGGCGGCCATGCTCCTGCGCAGCGGCAAGCCCATTGTGCTGGCCGTGAACAAGATGGACTCCGTAGGGGCGGTGGACCCGGACTATTACGAATTCTATAACCTGGGCTTAGGGGACCCCATCGCCGTCTCCGCCGTCCACGGCCACGGCACCGGCGATCTGCTGGACGCCTGCGTGACCTATTTCCCGCCGCCGGACGCCGGGGAGGAGGAGCTGGACCGGGTGCAAGTCGCCATTATCGGCAAGCCCAACGTGGGGAAAAGTTCCCTGACAAACAAGATTCTTGGCCAGCAGCGCACCATCGTCAGCGATGTGGCCGGGACCACCCGGGACGCTATTGACTCCTACTTTGAGAACGAGACCGGAAAGTACGTCTTCATTGACACCGCCGGAATGCGCAAAAAGGCGAAAGTGGACGAGTCCATTGAACGCTATAGCGTCCTGCGGGCCCAGATGGCGATTGAGCGGTCGGACGTGTGCCTGATTCTTATCGACGCCCAGGACGGCGTTACGGAACAGGACACCAAGGTGGCCGGTATGGCCCACGAAGCGGGCAAGGCCAGTATCATCGTGGTCAACAAATGGGACCTGGTGGAGAAGGATGGCAAAACCATGGACCGGATGCGGGAGGATATCCGCCGGGACCTGGGGTATATGTCCTACGCGCCCATTCTCTTCATCTCCGCCCTGACGGGCCAGCGCGTGGACCGGCTCTTTGAGCTGATCCAGTACGTCAACAACCAGGCGAGCACCCGTATTACCACCGGAATGCTTAACAGCGTCCTGGCGGACGCTCAGACCAGGGTACAGCCCCCGACCGACAAGGGGCGGCGTCTGAAGATTTATTATATGACCCAGGCGGGCGTCAAGCCCCCCCATTTCATCTGCTTCTGCAACGACGCCAGGCTCTTTCATTTCTCCTACCAGCGGTATCTGGAGAACCAGATTCGCAATGTGTTCGGCCTGGAGGGTACGCCCGTAAAAATGACGATTCGCCAAAAAGGCGATAAAGAGGAGCCTTGAGCGGAAGACGGCATAAAGTCCCTGCGGCAGAAAAATTTTGAGATTGGAAAGGTCTGATTGTAATGGAACACAGCGTTCTTATCCCGGGCCCCCTGCTGTACGCCGCGCCGGTGGCGGCGGTGATTTCCTACTTCCTTGGATGCTTCAACGGGGCGGTAATTGTCTCCAAGTATATCCTCAGAGACGACGTGCGCACCCACGGCAGCGGCAATGCGGGACTTACCAATTTTTACCGCACCTTTGGCGGCCCGCTGACTCTGGTAGTGATTCTTTGCGACGCGCTGAAGGCTGTGCTGGCTGTGCTCGTTGGTATGGCGGCCGTTCGTATCGTGCTGGGGGACGCGTTCTGGGCGGAGGAGATGCCCTGGCTGCTGGCCTACAGCAAATATTGGACGGGCCTCTTCTGCCTGCTGGGCCATATGTTCCCCTGCATGTTCAAATTCAGGGGCGGCAAGGGAATCCTCTCCGGCGGAACCCTGGCCCTGATGATTGACTGGCGGGTGGCGCTGGTGGTCTGGGGAGGATTCCTTGTCCTGGCGGCGCTCACCCGGTACGTATCCCTTGGGTCCTGCTGGGCCGGGGCCAGCTTCCCGTTTGCCAGCTGGTTTGTCTACCGCGATTGGCTGATTCTTCTGCTGGCTGCCGTCTGCGGCGGACTGGTACTATGGAAGCACCGGGGGAACATCCAGCGGCTGCTGGCGGGGACGGAGAGCAAGTTCTCTTTCCACCACAAAAAGCAGGAATAGCGGGGAGGAGTTTTCATGAAAATTACCGTATTGGGCAGCGGCGGCTGGGGCACCGCTCTGGCTTTGCTGCTGCTGGACAACGGAAACGACGTGACCCTCTGGTCCTACGCGGAGGCCCAGGCGGCTCTGCTGGAGGAACGGCGGGAGAACCCCCGGCTGGCGGGCGTCCCCCTGCCGCCGGAGCTGAAGCTGACAGCGTCTATGGACTGCCTGGCTGAGAGCGCGTTGGTGGTGATGGCGGTGCCCTCCTTTGCCGTGCGGGAGACCGCCCGGCGGGCCGCGCCCCTGCTGCGGCCTGGAACCATCCTTGTGTCCGTGGCGAAGGGAATTGAGCGGGACACCGCGCTGCGTATGACGGAAATCATTGAGCAGGAGACTGGCGGGAACTTTCCGGTGGCGGCGCTCTCCGGACCTTCCCACGCGGAGGAGGTGGGCCGCCGCACCCCTACGGGCTGTGTGGCCGCCTCCAGAGACCTGGAGACCGCCCGCCGGGTGCAGAATGTCTTCATGGCCCCTATGTTCCGGGTATACACCAACGAGGACGTGGTGGGGGTGGAGTTGGGCGGCGCGCTGAAAAATGTGCTGGCCCTGTGCTGCGGCGCCTGCGACGGTATGGGCCTGGGGGACAACGCGAAGGCCCTCCTCATGACCCGGGGTATGACGGAGATGGCCCGCTTGGGGGTGGCTCTGGGCGGCAGGAAGGAGACCTTCGCCGGACTCAGCGGCATGGGGGATTTGATTGTCACCTGCACCTCCATGCACTCCCGGAACCGCCGCTGCGGCATCCTGGTGGGCCAGGGCAAGAGCGCGCAGGAGGCTATGAAGGAGGTGGGGGCTGTGGTGGAGGGCTACTTCGCCGCCTTCAGCGCCCACCAGCTGGCGGAGAAAACGGGTGTGGAGATGCCGGTCTGCCGCTGTGCCTACGATGTGCTTTACGGCGGGCAGACCGTGCGGAGCGTACTGGAGCGGCTCATGCGCCGGGATAAGCGTCATGAAGCGGATGAGAGCTGGATTTAATTCCATTTACTCATATTTTTTAAGGAGGAATTTTGTTATGTTGAAGAAAGCTCGTATTATTACCATGATTGTCCTGGCTTCCTCGGTGATGGTCACCGCCGGATTGACAGTGGCCAGTTTGGTTCTGACCTGCCTGGACCTGAGCCGCCGCCACATCCGCCGCTGAAAGACAACTGAGGGGAGAAATTTCTCCTAAGGAGGCGGTATCATGGAATTGCTGTACTGGTTTGAATCCATTCGCACGCCCGTGCTGGACACGGTGATGAGCCTCGTGACACACTTGGGGGAGGAAACCCTCTTCATGGTGGCGGCGTTGTTTGTGTTCTGGTGCGTGGACAAACGGCGGGGATATTATTTACTGGCGGTGGGGTTCGTCGGAACCCTCGTCAATCAGTGGCTGAAAATCGTCTGCCGGGTGCCCCGGCCCTGGGTAAAGGACCCTGACTTCACCATTGTGGAGCAGGCACGGGCGGAGGCGGCGGGCTACAGCTTCCCCAGCGGCCACACCCAATGCGTGGTGGGCTATATGGGCGGCATAGCGCGGTTTTCCCGGCGGCGGTGGCTGCAAATCGCCTGTGTGGTTCTGATGGCCCTTACCGCTGTGTCCCGGATGTATCTGGGAGTACACACGCCAGCAGATGTGGGGGTGTCCTTTGCCATTGCGCTTGTGTTGGTGTTTCTGCTGTACCCGCTGGTGGAGAGCACCCTCTGGTTTCCGAACCGGATGTACCTTATTATCGCCGGTATGTTGGCGTTGAGTGCGGCTTTTGTGGCTTTTGTGGAATTTTTCCCTTTCCCGGCGGATGTGGACGCTGCCAACCTGGCTTCCGCTGTGAAAAGCGCGTATTCCATGTTTGGAGCGGTGGCTGGCATCCTCCTGGTGTGCCTCTTTGACCAACGGGTACTCCAATTCCCCACGCGGGCGCCCTGGTGGGGACAGATGATTAAGCTTCTGGGCGGACTGGGCCTGGTGGTTGTGGTAAAGGTCCTTCTGAAGGAACCGCTTCTGGCCCTCTGCGGAGGCCACGCCGCCGCCCACGCTTTGCGGTACTTCGCGTTGGTTTTGGTGGCGGGCGGGGTATGGCCCATGACCTTCCGGTTCTTTGAACGGTATGTAAAATAGAAAGACGCGTAAAAAAGGTCCGGCGGATGCTCCGCCGGACCTTTTATTATGGAGATACTTTTCTCACCGTTTACGCCAGAACAGAGAAGGGCTTGCGCTCCTGCTCCTGCTTGCTCTGGTTGGCTGCGTTCTGTTCCCGCTGCTGCAAGTCGGATTTCTCTACGCTGGTGGTACGAGTCTCGCCGCCGGAGGTGTATACCTTTCCGCACTCAGGACAAATGTCCGTGTGGAGCGTAACGCTCTGGCTGATTACCTTGCGGCCTTCCTGCTCGGCCTTGGCGCGGTCGCGCACCACATGCTCGTTCTCGTGGCCCCGCACCGCCGCGGAAGCCATATCCGGGTCAACCCGGGTGGGACTCTGGAAGCTCACGCCCATATCGTCGGAGCCGTCCTGATACTTGCGCTCCTCGCAGGTTTCGCACTGACCGTCCTCCAGGGCTTTCTGTGCGCCGTTCGTGCCGTTGGAACCTTCTGCGGCGTTTTTGCCGTCCGCTGCCAAAACGCCGGAGTTTTCCTGAGCGGCGTTGTCAGCCAGGGGGCCGGCCTTCTGGGCGGCGTCATTTGCCAGGAGAGAGGCGAAGACATCCTTCGCGCCGCCGTTGCCCTGTAGGAAGATGCTGCTGGATTCGTCGTAGGGCCGGATGCGCATCCGCACGGCCATCTCCGCCGGATCCGCGCCCTTGGGAACGGAGAAACCCAGCGTAGCGGGCTGGGACCTGTCAGAACCGACGATGCCTACAGGTTTTACCGGCTGAACCGGGGTCTCCGGAGAGGCCGCGCGGTGGGAGGTCCAAGGGCCGGTTGTACGCTGGGCGTCCGGGGCTCCCTGGATATTTTGAGCGGCGGGGCTGTTGGGGGACTGCTGGCCGGGCTGAATGCCGCTGGTCCGGCGAGCAGCATACGGGTTGTAGTAAGAATACGCGCCAAGTCCGGTAATGCTGCCAATCATTGTCAACCACCTCTGATTTCATGTATGTACTGGGACGCTCTAGAAATTATAGCAGATTTCTCCGGGAAAAGCAAGGGGGCTCAGCGTCCCCGGCGGCGGCGCTCCTCCTGGAAGACGAAGTTGCGCAATTGGTTTTCGTAACGGCCCGACAGGTTCACAAACCGGCAGCCATAGCCGTACATCGGCTGGCTGGGCCGTTCGGTGATGTCGTCCACCCGCAGAATCTGCGCTGTCAGGTTAAGGTTCTCGCCGGTTTCGCGGAAGTCAAAGCGGACCCGGCGGCCCTCCTTGAGAACCAAATCGGTGCAGAGATATACGCCGCCCGCGCTGATATTTTTTGTTGTGGCGGCCCAGCCGGACATGGGAACATAGACGCTGTCGCCAGGTTCCTTGGTGACGTGAAGCATCACCCTTACCTCCACGGGGATTTTCATATCCTCCCGGCGCTGCTTCTGAGAAAGCCGCTCAAGGATATCACAGCGCACGGACTGCTTATCGTCCGGAAGGGGCAGGGGAGAGGAGAGGGCGCACCGGCAGGTAAGCATTCCCAGCGTCGGGTCGTAAAACAGAATCTGAAAGGCCTGGGACTTGATTTCCAGGCTGCGGGGGATTGTCAGCAAAATGCCGCCCATGGGACCGGCGGATACCGAGGCCTCGCACAGCAGGCCGCCGCTCTGGTCGAATACCTCCGCTTTTTTGCAGTCTCTTAAAATTTCCATGCCAACACTCCTTGTTATTCCAGTTCCTCCGGCCGGCGGCGCGGAGGCTTCATTTCCTTTTTACATTATATCGAAAAACGTTCCCGCTTGCAATGGTCATTTTAAAAACTTCCGATTTTTTTCGCTGTCCCCAGGCCCGAAGTCCGGCGTCCCCGGGGTTTTTACAAAAAATTTCTCCGGCGAAGTTATTTTTTTTGTTTATGGTCCGATAGAAATAGTACAAAGGTATTGAGATTTTCAAGCGATCACCATTGGGCCGGTACGCCGGCGCAATAGTTGGGAGGTCAACATATGTTGATAATAGGAAACGAGGGCTATCTGCCCATTCAAAAAAACGCGGCGCGCCTGCTTGGCCCCGCCGGGGCCGGACAGGTCCGCAAGGCGGAAGGACGTTATGACAGCTATTCCCCCGCCGCCGGGGGACAAGAGGAAATCCGCAGCTTCCGGGAGGCGGTGTCCAGCCTGTCTTACCAGGTGCGCACGGAGACGACCACAGGAAAGATTCAGGAGCTGCGCAGAGAGGTCCAATCTGGGACCTACCAGATTTCGCCCAGAGAAATCGCCGCCCGGATGCTCCTTATGGAGGACAGCGAATGACAGCGGAATGGAAGGACTATCTGAGCCTGCTGGATGGTTTGGCAGACATCATGGAGCAGCTGACGGAAATTGAGCAGGAAAAAACCGCCGCCGTCAGCCGGGGCGACGTAAACGCCGTGGACGCCTGCATGAAGCGGGAACAGGCCTTGAGCATGTCTCTGCGGGGCATGGACCAGAAACGAGCGCGGATGCTGGCCCAGCTGGGGCTGGAAAATATCCCGCTGCGGGAGCTGGAGGAGCACGCCCCCAAGGGGATGGAGATGGAGACAAAGGCTGTGGCGGAGAAGCTCCGCCAGGGATACGCCCTCTTCCAAGGGGTGTCCCAGCTGGCCAGGGATACCCTGGAGTGCCACCTGCGGGCCATTGAAAAGGCTCAGCAGGGAGAACCCCTGGTGGTGGAGGACCAGCCCAGACAGGCTGATTTCCGTGCGTGAGGCCCTGCGTGACTTGAAATATGAAATAAGGAGAATATAGAATGGCTGTTATGGGAACTTTCAGCTCGTTCACTACCGCGACGCTGGCGATTTACGCCTCCCAGTCGTCGCTGAACGTGACGGGCAACAATATTGCGAATATTAACACCAAGGGGTATACCCGGCAGAGAATGGACCTGGTGAGCCTTTACAATGCCGGCGAGGCCCGCTACGCCAACGCCTTTAACCTCAATATCGGCTATGGCGTACTCTGCCAGGGCGTCAACCAGCTGCGGGACCCATTCCTGGATATCCGCTACCGCAATGAGAACGCCAACCTGGGCGCGCAGCAGGCAAAGCTGGAGGGCCTTTTGCAAATCAGCCACATCCTCGACGAGGTGGGCCGGGGCGACGAGGGCTTCGGCGTCATTGAGGACCAGCTGGGCGACTTCCTCCTGAAGCTGGGCAGCTGGGACGACGATACCGGCGTGGACAACTATGAGAAGCTGGTCATGGGCTCCGCCAACACCCTGGCAAAGCTCTTCAACGCCGCCGCCAAGGATTTGGAGACGGTTTACAGCAACCAGGAGAAGTACCTGGAGGAGTCCGTAACCAAGGTCAACGGCCTGCTTAACCAGATTCGCGACCTCAACGAGCAGATTCGCGCCCACGGCATCTACGGCGACCAGGCTCTGGAGCTGCGGGACGCCCGAAACGTGGCCATCGACGAGCTGTCCAGCCTGATTAATATCGACGTGACCTACTCCATGGAGAAGATTGACCAGTTTACGGAGGTCGAAAAGCTGACCATTACCCTTCCCGGCACCGAGGACCCGGCGCTGAGCAAAACAGACGCCGAGATTGCCGCGCAGAAGTACAATGACGCGCATAAAAACGATCCGGATTTTGTTCCCAAAACCTGGAGCGATTTTGCCAGCAGCAACGCCGGCAAGCCGATCAAGCTTATTGACGGTATTTACGGCACACAGCTTAATATTGAGAAGAAGTATACCAAAAACCCCGAGTATAACGGCAAATACTTGGACGAAGAGGGTTTGCCTACAGATAATATTGATGAGGCGAAGATGGTACAGGACCCCGCCGATCCCACAAAGCTGATACCGGAGGAGAATCCTGACTATGACCCGGCAAAGGACTACACCAAATCCATGTGGGTAGACAAAAATAACCCTCAGACTCCGGTTGACAAGGACGATCCGAACGCGGTTTTGAACCCCGACTATCAGGGAAAGTATCTGAAGGCCAGCCCTGACAAAAACGACATTAAATCCACCGACGACCCGGACGAGGCCGACTTCGTATATGACGACAAGTACCTCATGAATCTGGACCCCCTGGTCGACAAGCGGGGCTTCTACATGAAGGACCCCAAATACGGCAACAAGCTGCGCGGCACCACCTACCTCAACGATAACGACCTCTTCGGCGCCATTCAGTCCATGCGCGAGCTGCTGACGGAGGAGGGCGAGTTCGCCAGCAAAGAGGATTTGGGCAAGGGCCTGGACCGCAACGCCGCCGGCTTTGACCCCAATTCCCGGGAGGCGCGTATTGCCGACGCGGACGCCGCCACAAAACGGGGCATCCCTTATTATATGAAAGCGTTGGATAATTTGGCCCAGCAGTTTGCCCGGGAGCTTAACAAAATCAACCAGCCGGACCAGTACGCGAAGTCGATTAATACAAACACCAATTCCCCAGTCTTCTCAGACCATGGCGGGCTGACGTATGACATGATTTATAAGACGATAGAGGAGCAGCCGCCAAAGCCCTGGTTAGATAAGGTGTTTATGGATAAAGATGGAAATCCCGTAAAAAAAGAGGACGGCACAGATTTGACCATGAAAGATGTTATGTATGCCAACCTCGACCCGCTGGAGCTGTACACAGCCCCTGTGAGAGACGCGGACGGAAATCTACAGTATAACGCGGACGGTACGGTTCAGATGGAAACCGCTCCGGCCTTTGCCAGCCTGGAAGACCAGCAGCAGGCCATCCGGAACGCTCAGGAGAATATGGAGCTCCTCCGGGATAACGGCGTGCTTACCCAGGAGTGGGACTTCTACAAGGGCGGCGTGCTTATCAGCAACAACGGCAACAGCAACGACCCCACCAACATTACCGCCGCCAATATCTCCGTCTCCGAGGACTGGGCTACCGGTGCGGTACAGGTGCTCAAGACCGTGCAGCCCAACGAAATTTACATCAAAGAGGACGGCCAGCAGGTGGTTATCACCCACACCTCCGGAGGCGACAACATTCAGCACATGATTTCCAGCCTGCGGGGACAGCGGGACTTCTTTGCCGTGGATATACAGGCCGATTCCGCTGACAGAGGAAACTATTTCCGTGGTTCTTTTGAGGAGTTCTTCACCAATATCAGCGGCACCCTGGGCAGAGAAACAAACGTTACGACGAAGCTTTATAATAACTTCGACCTCACGACGCTGAAGCTGGATAACGACCGTCAGAGCGTCTCCGGCGTGGACCTCAACGAAGAGGCCACCAGTATGATGCAGTTCCAAAAATCCTATTCCGCTGCCTGTCAGCTGCTGACCACCCTGGATTCCATGCTGGATAAGCTGATTAACGGCACGATTCGATAATATAGGAGGTATCTGAAATGGGTTTTCGCATTACCACGAATATGATGATGAGCACATACCGCTATAACCTGATGCAGAACACCGGACAGCTGGACAGTTCCCGGAATAAACTGCTCACGCAGCGTAAATTCAGCAGCTACGCGGAGGACCCCGCCGCCGCTACCCACGCGTGGCGACTGCGCCGGTCCCTGACCCAGAACGCGGGCTTCCAGACCAGTAACAGCGAGGCTTATACCCGGATTAACACCGCGTATATTACCCTGAAGTCCATCAACAACAACCTGGTCAACGGCAAAGACAATCAGGGCGGCGTGAAGGACGCCATTGAGCGGGCCGAGAGCGATCCCAGCGGCGGTGCGCGCACAGCCTTGGGCAAGGTGCTCAAGGACCTGGCGGAGTCCGTAGTGTTCAGCATGAACGGCGCCAAGTACGGCGACCACTTCGTCTTCTCCGGGAATGACGAGATGAACGCGCCCTTTACCTGGGACGGCAAAAAGCTGCTGTACCGGGGCGTCAACGTGAACGCGGGCGAAGTCAAGTCCCCCGCCACCCCGCCGGACTGGGGCAAGCTGATTCCCGTCAAAACCCCGGAGGAAGGGAAGGGCGCGGACGAGCTGGAGGAGGCCTGGATTGACTACTACCGCAACAACGGCCTCAGCCCCGCGCACCATGTTCCGGACTGGGTGGAGGACTACAAACAGTACAAGGCGGATATGATTGAGTTCAACAGCAAGCCCGCCGGACCTGACAACCCCTCGCCCCCCAAGGAGCCCGCCCTGCCGGAGGAAATGACCGCTTTGGATGAAGCCTGGATGGCTTACCTGGATACGGAAGCGGACCCGGCTAAGCTGGACCCCACTAAGGCGCCCGACCAGCAGCCGGAGCCCCAATGGGGCGACGCTGAGCTTCCGTCGAAGATTCCGGAGATTGACCGGACGTCCTCTCCCTGGGAGCGCGCCTGGGCAGCGTATTACACAAATATGACGGCAGATCCCCCCGACCCCAATGTCGTATGTCCTAAGGATGTTGATCCGACGCAATATGATTGGTACAACGAGTGGAAAGACAACGGGACGGATCTCCCGCCGCTGGATAAGACAGATGACCAGGGGAACCTAGATCGGAAGAGCACACGTCTGAACTCCAGTCACACTAAGATATCT
>CAMSIF010000040.1 GCA_947058885.1 uncultured Clostridia bacterium | reverse complement strand
CCCCGCTCGCAGCGGTTGCCCCAGGAGTCAATCAGCTCGTCCCCCCGGTACACGCAGATAATCTCACAGCGGTTGGAACACCCGCCGCAGCTGGCCTCCCGGGTGCGGAAGGACATGTTCTCCATGGCGAAATCAAAATCCCGCCGCCCGCTGCCCTTCCTCGCCAGAACCGCCACGCCCAACGCCCCCATCAGGTGGCCGTTGGGGTCTACAAGGACCGGACAGCCCAGCGTCCGCTCAAAAGCCGCTACCACGCCCTTGTTCTTGCTGACGCCCCCCTGGAAGACAACCGGGGATATAATTTTCTTTCCCTTGCCCACGTTGTTGAGGTAGTTGGCTACCACCGCGTTGCAGACCCCGGCGATGATGTCCTCCCGGGGATGGCCCATCTGGATTTTATGGACCAGGTCCGATTCCGCGAACACGGTACACCGGGCCGCGATTTGGGTGGGATGGGAGGAGCGCAGGGCATAGTCCCCGATTTCCTCCACCTCGATGCCCAGCCGTTTGGCCTGGCTGGAGAGAAAGGCCCCTGTTCCGGCGGCGCAGAGGGTGTTCATCGCGTAATCCACCGCCACGCCGTTTTCCACCAGGATAATTTTGGAATCCTGGCCGCCGATTTCCAGAATGGTGCGGACCTCCGGGTAAAAGGTGGTGGTACCCACCGCGTGAGCGGTAATCTCATTTTTCACCATAGTGGCCCCCAGGATGGTTCCCACCAGCTTTCGTGCGCTGCCAGTGGCGCCGGTGGCCACAATCTTGTACCGCTCCTTGTCAAACTGCCCCTCCAGCTGCCGTATCAGCTCCTTTACCGCGCCGATAGGGTCCCCCTGGGTCCAGATATACTGACTGCTCAGAATCTGGTTGCCGCTGTCAAGTATCACGCCCTTGGTGGAGATGGACCCCACGTCCACGCCTAAATACGCGTGTTCCATATCAAAGCACCCTCTTCCTCATATGAATCATATCGTAGAACGCCTCCAGCCTGGTCATAAGCCCCACGTCGCTGGTTTGGGCGTCATAGGTCAGGTACAGCACCGGAATCTTGTAGTCCGCCCCGATGTTTTGCAGCACCGGCATCACGTCAATCTCCGGCGTACAGGAGGCGGACTTGATGTGGACCAGGCCGTCAAAGCCCCGCTCCGCCCATTCCCGGGCCCAGAAAATGTTGGGGGTAGCGGTGGGACCCATCTCGTAAGCGCAGAGGTCCCGCACCTTCACCCGCATATTCTTCTCCGCGCTGAAGCGCAGGAAGTGGTTCGTCACGTTCATCCACCGGTGGACCTCCACGCCCATATCCGCAAGCTTCTGCTCCACCTCCAGGTTGGAGAAGGCGTCCATGACCGTGTAGAATTCCCCCACAAGTCCTACCCGCAGAGGCCGCTGCGGTTTTTTCAGCGGCACCCGCCGGAGGGCGCTTTTTGCCGTCCGGTAGCCCGCCTCCACCTCGCCGCGGCTTCCGGCGGTATACATGGCGGTGAGAAAATCCTGATATATGCGTTTATATTCTCCGCCGGAAGCGTCAAAGCCGCAGTTTTTGTAGTACTCCGCCGTCATTTCGTCCAGGTACTCCACCATCCGCAGTCCCTCCATGAAGCCCGCCAGGAATTTTGCCGGATGGGCCTTGGGATTCAGGCGGCGGACAATGCGGATATACTCCTTTTTCTTGCTCATGTCGTACTCAGACAGATTCACAAACTCAAACTTATACCCCAGGTCCCGGAGAATCTGCTCCTGAAGCTCCCCATAATAGCCCAGGCGGCAGAGCCCATGGGTCATCAGCAGAGTATCCGCCCCCGCCTCCAGAGCCTCTATCATACTGCCGAGAGTCGTCTTGAAGGGGGTGCAGACAAAATCCGGGCTGTACTTGGCCCCCAGCTCCATGGTACGCCGGGTGATGGCGGGAGGCATGATATACTTCGCCCCGATGGCCTCCTCAATGATAAACCGGAAGGCGCAGTTATACTCGGCGTATCGGGGAAAGGAAATGTTTCTTCCTTTTACAGCGTCCATTATAGAGCTCCCTTCTTAAACCGTATGATATCAATAAAGCTTTCCAGCCTGGTCTCCACTCCCGCCGTGCCGGTCTGGCTGTCCAAAACCAGATTTAAAAGGGGAACGCCCTTCACCCGCCGGGTAACAAGCTCATTGACCATGGAATCCGGCCCGCAGGGAAACGCGCTGAGCAGGATAATACCGTCCACCACATTTTCGTACATCGCGATGCCGCCCAGAATTTCCCTGCTCATCTCCCATTTGCAGGTGCCCGACAGCTCCTGGCTGCACTCCAGCGCGGCGTCCCAGTCCGCCAGATCCGCCCGCAGAGACACAACCCCCGCCTGTTTCAGATATTCGGTAACCGTCCGGCCCACGTAGGCGTCCTCAATGACGTAGCTGTGGGCGGCAATCAGGATTTTCAACCCTGTTTCCCTGCAAAGGGTATCCTGTTCCCGGGCTTTGGCCTTGCGGTAGGCCAGCTCCGCCTTTTTCGCCTGCTTGTAGGCCCGCTTCGCCGTCCGGACGGGATACCCCAGGGCCTGTCCTATCTCCAGGAAAGCGTCCTCCTCCTTCTTTTTCTCCAGAACGTCCACATTATACGTGAGAAACTTCTGCCCTGTGTTCCGAAAGACGTTCCGCGTCAGGTCGGGGAGGGCCTCAAACCGGGTACACATATTTCTGTGCCGCCCGAAATTGCTGACCCGGGGAACCAGAATGTGGCTGCACTTCCCCACCAGGGCGTCCACATGGCCCAGATAGATTTTCAGGGACAGGCAGGCCTCGTCAATGGCCAGGTCCGTTCCACGCTCCAGGACCTCCCGGTCCGTTGGCCCGCTGACGGCAACCGGAACCCCCAGCTCCTCAAAAAACGCCCGCCATAGGATGCGGAAGCGGAAGTACAGCATAGCCCGGGGAAGGCCCACCACCATTTTTCGTTCTTCCATGAAGATTTTTCCTCTTATCGTTTAAAATAGGCTGTCAGACGCCCGGTCAGGACGTATGACAGCCATGAATTATAGCACAGAATTTGGTAAAAAGCTACCCCCGCGGCTTATCTGGAGAAGATGATCTTCTCGTTATTGAACATCACCGCCAGCAAGGCGACCCCCGCTATGGTGCAGACTCCATTGACCGCCAGCGTAACCAGCACGCCGCTGGTCAGGGTGCTGAAGGAAAATACGCCGGTCATGCACTGTACGCTGTTATAGAGAGGGATGAGGTAGCTGACGAGGTCCTGGGACGCGCCGCCGCCAAACATACCTGTCACACCCAGCACCATCACCAGAATCATCACCGGCACTACGTAGGTCTGCGCCTCCTTGGTGGTCTTGGCGAAAGCGGAGAGGATGGAAATCAGCGTCACCAGCAGCAGTACTGTAGAGGCAATCACCGCCGCCAGCAGCAGATAATCCTGAATGCCGTAGATGGAAGCGTTCATTTCCACACCGGCCCCCTCCATACCCATCATCTTCGGCAGGGCCAGAATCGTACCGATAGTGCTGGACGCGGCGGATACCAGAGAAATAACCGCCAGAGCCAGAATCTTCCCCACGGCAATGTGGGAGCGGCGAATGGGGGTGATGAGCATGGTGGCAATGGTGCCGCGCTCCTTCTCCCCGGCGATGGACTCCGGCGCCACAGCGGCGCAGCCGGAGTACAGGAATATCATCAGCAGCATGGGCATCATCATACCAAAGAAGCTGCCCATGGAGTCCTCCTCCGTAGCCAGGTCGCCCCCCGCTCCGCGGGCGTTAATGTCAAACTTGTTGACCAACTGGGCTTCATAGGCGTCCAGCAACTGCGTCAGCTCCATATAAACCGTATGGGAGGCGGTGGAGGCGGAGTTGTAAAAAACCTCTATGTTGGGCGCGGACTCTCCATCGCCCGCAAAGGTGTTGGCCGCAACGGTCTCGTCAAAGTTCTCCGGGAAAATGACGAGGAGATCCAGCTCCTGCGCGGTAATAGCGTCCTTAGCCGCCTGCTGGCCCTGGAGGTCAATAGACGAGACGGGCAGACCCGCCTGCTGGAACAGCGCCTCCATAGAGGCGGGCAGGGCCACCGCCTGCACGGTGGGCGTGTAGTCCTCGTCCACGCCGAACGAGCTGCCCATGGCGGAACCCATAAAGGTATAGAGAAGATAGATCATAACGCCGGGAAGAAGGATACCGGCTACTGTACGTTTATCGCTGAAAAACCGGGACAGCTCCTTCTTCATAATGGTAAGAATGCCGCTCATTCCCCGTCACCTGCCGTTTCCTTATAGATTTCAAAGAACCTGTCCTCCAGGCTCAGTCCGTCGCAGACCCGTTCCAGGCTGTCGCAGACCACCATGCGGCCGTTGATGATAACGCCCACCCGGTCGCAGAGCTTTTCAATCAGACTGAAAATGTGGGTGGAGACCACGATGGTCTTTCCCTGGCTCCGCAGCTCCTGGAGGAAGTCCGTGACCACCTTGGCGGTGAGCACGTCCAGGCCGTTGGTGGGCTCGTCAAAGATGATGACCTCCGGGTTGTGGACAATCGAGATGACCAGGGAAACCTTCTGTTTCATACCCGTGGAGAGGTTTGCCACCTTTACTTCCGCAAAGCGGTCAATACCGAACCGGGTAAAAAGCTCCTCCTTCCGCTTGCGCCGCACCGCCGGGTCTACCCGGTGAAGGCCGGAGAAAAAATCAAATAAATAGTTGGGGGTGAAGCAGTCCTCCAGCTTCAGCTCGCTGGTAAGAAAGCCTACCCGGCTGCGGACCTTATCCGGTTCCCGGACCACGCTCGCGCCGTCCAGGAGGGCGTCGCCGCTGTCGGGACGGATGAGGGTGGAGAGCATCCGCAGGGTGGTGGTTTTCCCCGCGCCGTTGGGACCCAGCAGGCCAAAAATTTCTCCCTGCCGGGCGGTAAAGCTGAGGTGATCCACAGCCACCCTGACCTTCTGTTTTGTCCGTTCCAGCTTCTGCTGCTTGGCGGAGAGCTGGAAGGTTTTGGTCAAGCCCTGTACTTCCAATATGTCTTGCATAGGTTCCTCCTCTCGGGCCGGCGGAACGGCCCGGTGTTTGAATAGGCGATGTATCGGCGAACGATATGTAGAATATACCACCCTCCTATTTGTTTGTCAAGGGGGAATTATCTTTCGCCGGATTTCGCCTTTTGTCGAACTGGCTAACAGTGTAGCAGAACTCGCCCCGGAAGTCAACTCAAAAGAGTTAATTTTTACCCCAGAAAACGGGTACACTCTTATTATCTCATTTGAGTTAGGACGTGAGACCATGACCGATACCAAAACGGCGGTGCGCGCCCGGATTCTGGAACTATGCGCTCAGCGGGGCATTACCGTCAACCGGCTGGCAACCCTCAGCGGCGTAACCCAGTCTACGCTTAACAATATCGTCAGCGGACGAAACAACAGCGCCACCGTCGCCACAATCAAAAAGTTCTGCGACGGCCTGGATATCACTCTGCGGGAATTTTTCGACGACCCCGCTTTTGACGACCTGGAACAGGAGGTCAAGTAACCGTCTGCCGCTTCCAGCTTCCCCCTGGAAGCGCAAAAAGTCCCTGACTTGTAAAAGTCAGGGACTTTTATCCGTATCATCGAAATTGGTTTGTCACTCCGTCTGTTCCATCCGTGCCAGCATCTCCTGCAACGGCTTATAGTAGTGGTAGGCAAACGTAAGTCTTTCGCAGCTGAACTGGTTCTTCAGCCGTTGAGAGGACTTCCAGAGCTCCTCCAGGCCAACCTCCGCATAGGTATTGATTTCATCCAGCTGGTGCTTGCCGGGCTCCTGCAACTCGTAGACGCAAATGACGCCCTTATCATACTCTTGGGCGTAACCGGCCTCCTCCTCCATCTGGCCGTACTCGTCAGTACGGTTATAGTTCATCACCGCCACGCCGTCGCAGGCGCTGGAAATCAGTTCCTCCAGAACTTTCTGGCTGGTAGCGTCGTAAAAGGTGGGGATACATACCCATAGCTCCAAGTCCCGCTCCGAGGTGTAGCTGTAGGCGTTCTGGATGCAGGACAGGTAACTTTCCATCAGCCCGTCTCTGGCCGCCCCGCCGCCGTCCCACTCCTTCAGCAAATACGGCTCGATGTCCACCATCACGCCGGAAATACGCGCACCGCGCCGCTGCTTCTCGTTATACCGCGCCACGCGCCGCAGGGCTCTAAGCAGCTGGCTGCCGTCCGGCTCATAGGCCCATTCGGCCTCGCCTACCAGCGCGTATACGTCCACGGACTGCCGGCGCATCTGTTTGACAAAGCCGGAGGCGCTGCCGGAATTGAGGCTTTCCGCGGGAAATTGCTGATAGATGGTGGTCACGCCCGCCCGCTTGATACATAAATCCAGATTTTCCCCGTCGTCCATGGCGGCGGCATCCCAGCTGAACAGCCCAAAGCCGTAATCCCTGAAGTACCGCTCCTTCCATCCGGAGCAGGCTCCCGTCAGAAGCGTAATCACCAGCCCCGCGCAGATAAACGGCGATATCTTTTTAGCGTAATACGTCCATTTTTTCATGTGGCTTGCCCCTCCCCGTCTGACCACTGCTCCAAAAGCCTCTTCCTCGCCTCCCAGAGGGGGACAGGCTGAAAATATAGTCCGCCGCGCATTCCATCGCACGCAACTTCCCGCAAGAGGTTCGCCTGCTCCTCTGTCTCCACGCCTTCCGCCAGAACGGGAACCCCCAATCCATGCCCCATCCGGACTATCCCGCCCAGCACCGCGTGCCGGGAACTGGCGTCGGGACTCTCCATCAGACGCCCGCCGGTCTTCAAACCGCCCAGCGTATAGCGGCGGATATCATACAGGGACGTCCCGTCCGGGTCCTCCAGTACGACTTGTATCCCCATATCCCGAAGTTCCTCCATACCGCTCCCGGAAGCGGCGTTCTCTTTCAGAACGCTATCTGTAACGCCCAGGAACAGCAGGCCCTTTGGAATCTGATACGCGTCTATCATCTCCCGGCAGCGGGCCGCGAAATCCTCCCGGACAGCGGTCTCCCGGGAAACGCTGAAGGAGAGGAAGAAATTCCGTATCCCCTTCTGGCACAGGCCCTCCAGAAACGCGCAGGAACGTTCCATCGTGTTATAATCCAGCTGGCCGCCGGGCGTTTCCTGTTCTATCAGCGGCGCAAGCTGGCTGGGGGACAGAAGCCCCCTTTCCGGATGCTCCCAGCTGGGAAGAGCTTCTCCGCCCACGATTTTACCAGTTTCCGGGTTTACATAGAATTGAATGTAAATCTGGAATTCGCCATTCTCCAGTCCCCGCCGGATATCCTCCCGGAGCCGCCTTTTATCCGCAAGACTGCGGATCACCTCTTTTGTGCAGACCTGGTAGTCCTCCCCCTTTTGATAGGCGGCGCACGCGCTTTGGAAGCTGCGAAAGACCAGCTCGTCCAGGTCTTTGTCCCCCACTTTCAGCTGATATACTCCGGCAGCCGCGCCGCAGGTCTCGCCGCTCTCCGGAATATGCCGGATGCGGTGCAGGGCCTCAGCAGCCACTCCAGGGACGCCCGCTCTCCGGCGGACCGTCTCAGCACCGCGAAGCCCTGGTCCGACACCCGGGCCAGCACATCGTCTTTATCCATGTACTCTTGAAGAATCTTGACCATTTCCCGAAAAAAATTGCCTAATTCTTCCCGGTTGGAAATCCGTTCCAGATACCTCTGGTCCAAGTGGATGTAGAGCATTTGGTAGAGCACCCGGTTGCTGTCATTGAGAAGGTCCTGGCAGCGGCGGGTCAAATATTCCATATTTCCAATTCCAGTGGCGAGATCCGTCCTGGCCCTTTTCCGCAGGCCGCGTATCCGGCGGCGGTGCCTCAGCAGCTGGGCGAGGAGAACGCCTGCAAGGACAGCCGCCGCTAAAGACAGGCCCCAAACGGCGGTCTCCAGTCTCGACTGCCTGGGCAGAGAACTTCTCTGCGCGGCTTCAATCAGCAGCCCGGTCTTGGTTTCCGCCGCGACTCCCGCCAGAAAATTCTCCAAGTCTCCCCGCAATGTCTCCGGAGCAACGTCCGTCAGGGTGAGCCGGTAGGCCACCAGCTCCCCCTCCCAAATTGTATTCAGCAGAATGATATCCTCGCCAGCCTGGTGCTGAAGCTGTTCCGTTCCATCCAGTCCGGAGACAACGTCTACCTGACGGTTGCGGGCCAGACGCTCCCGCTGGTCCCGTCTGCCAGCGGCGTAATAAACAATGTTATATCTCGATTGCTGGGAAAACTGCCGCAGCAGTTCCGGAATCATCCCCTGGAAGCTTTTCGTCCCCCTGTCATAATATTCGACAGGGTAGGCGTCCGGATTTCCCGCTACATAGACGGTAACCTTTTCCACGTCTCACCTTCCTGGTCTGCCGCGTGAGGCTGTGCGGGGAGAGAGCCAAGGCTGACGTTTGGCGCCTGGGGCGGCAGGGCCGCAGCCGACTGCTCCATCAGGTCCGCTTCGGATTCAAATTCCCGCAGCATATCCCGTATGGCCTCCCGCAGCTGATGGACCTTTGCGGAATATACGTCCACCCTATCCGTCTGAAGCTGCACAGCCATTTTGAGGTCCTCCTGGGCCTTCTGCTCCCGACGGACGCTCTCGTCCTTCAACCGCTCCGCGTGCCTCTGAGCCTCCAGGAGCGTTGTGAAAACAGAAACCTGGTTCTCTCTTAACCGCTCTATCTCCTCCCGCGCGGCTTCCAGCGAGGACTCCAACTCGGTAATACGCCGCAGGCTGTCGTTCTCCAGTTTGCTCAATTTTTCATCCTTTTCCGCCAGCTTCTGGGAGGTCCGTTCCTCTATTGACGCAATATATTTGTACACGCTCTCTTTTTTATAGCCCCAAAACCCCTTTTCCAGTTCATCCATCCGCATGGAAACTCCCATCCTTTCCCAGCATGATACCGCTTCCTCCGCTTTTCATGCTGCATCCTATCATCTTTTCCTGGTATCCGCGCTGCTGAATTCTATCTTCTTCCGCTCAATCTGTCCCCAGCCAGCCTTTTTCCCCCGCTGGTGCGCCAGAGCCGTAACCCGTACCCAGGCCAGCACAAACCGCAGGCACGAGACCTCCAAAACGCACAGGCCGACAGCTTTTAGCGCGTCGGTAAAGGCCAGCTTCAAATCAATTGTATGTATCCGCGCAAAAAAGGCCGTCAGGGACAAAATGGAGGAGTACAGCACGTACACGCCTGTAAACAACAGCATAAACTGTATGTTGAGAAATCCCGCCAGAAACGCCGCCACTGTAATTAGTACGCCAGCGACCTCAATATAGGGCGACCACAGCTCGTACAGGAGGAAGTAGCAGTAGGAGACCGCCCCTACCATACCGTACTTGGTGTCGGAGAGAATCTTTCTGTGCCGGGACATGCTCTGGTGAAGGCCAATATGCCAGCGGCGCCGCTGCTTGCACAAATCGGACAGCTTTTCCGGCGCCTGGGTCCAGCAGATGGCGTCCGTAGCGTAGCGGATGCGGTAGCGAATTCCGTGTTCCCGGCAGAACACGTGGAGCTTCATTACCAGCTCCATGTCCTCCCCCATGGTGGAGGTGTCGTAACCGCCGGCGTCCACCACCACGCTCTTTTTGAAGAGGCCGAAAGCCCCTGAGATAATAATACTGCCGTTAAACTTGTCAAACAGGATGCGCGCCGCCAGGAAGGACCTGTCGTACTCCAGCACCTGCATACAGGCCAGGAGCTTATTGGGCATCCGGTATTTCACCACGCGGCCATCCGCAATTTCCGCGCCATTACAGGGCCGCACCGCGCCGCCTACGGCTACCACGCTGCCGTCCTCCAGCACGGGCCTGACGATTTTCTCCAGAGAATCGCGCTGCAACACGGAATCCGCGTCCATACAGAGAAAGTAGGGGTACCGGCAGACGTTGATACCCATATTCAAAGCGTCCGCTTTCCCGCCGTTTACCTTTTGGATCAGCGTAATAGGCACCTTGTACCGGTGGGTCTCGAAAACGCTCTCCGCCGCCTGGCAGGACAGCCGCCGTTGAATCGGACGGTTAATCCGAACCATCTGGAAGGCGTCCCGCACGATTTGGGCGGTGCCGTCCGTGGAGCCGTCGTCCACTACCACAATTTCATAGGACCGGTAATCCAACGCCAGCAGGGAACGAATGGTGGCCTCTATCGTCACGCTCTCGTTGTGGGCTGGCACGATGATGGAAACCGGGACATAGTAGTCGTTGACCAGTTCGTTTTTCAGGGCGTTGCGCTGTTTTGCGCCGTACAGGGCCGCGGAACCCACGGTGACAGACAAAAATAGAAAGCTGGCGTAGCCCATCATATATAGGACAAAGAAGACTCCCACATAGGTGAGGACCGTCTGGATGATATCCCTCATACCGCCGCCTGACTTTCCGCTCTCATGCGGCGCAGGTCCAGCTGATAGAGCATCATCTCCCGGACGTAGCGGTCTCCGCCGCCCACCACTGCCATCAGGTCGCTGTAATCCAGACCATGCGCCTCCAGACTGGCAGCCGCGCTGCCCCGCACATACCAGTTGGAACTGTAGATGGCCACCATCAGAGCGTCCAGCACGTCCTCCCCCTCGTAGTTCGCCAGGGCAGAGGCGCTGATGGAGGCATATTCCCAATTAAGCGGGTTTTTATCCGAGGCAAAGGCCAGCAGTACGGGCTTTGCCGGGGGATAGATATACTTCCCCGCGTACCGTATGGCGGACAGGCGCAATTCCTTGTCCTCGCCGGGACCAGTCATAATCGCAAGAATCCATTCGCAATAATCCCCCGAGCGAAACCGTATATAGTTGAGAACCGCCAGCTTTGTCTGTGTGGTGAAGCTGGAAAAACAATCCAGCAGCAGGTGAATCAGCTGGTCGTGACTGCCGGTGAAGGAGAGCAGCCCGTCGGTGAGAATCTTGTCGTGGAAGAACCTGCCGCTCTGGTCCAGGGCTGTGATTGCGTCTGCGACATGTTCCGGACTGCCGAACTCGTACAGGGCCTGGAGGGCGTTCACACGGCAGTACAGGCTCTCTTTATCCATATACTCCACCAGAATATACTGTATCGAATCCATGGCCATGTGCCGTTTCAGCTTGTGCCGGGATAAAAAGTAGGCAAAATAGGCGGCCTGCATATCGTCCCGGTCCCGGTACACCACGGCCAGATGGAGAATGACCGGCTGAATCTGGCGGCGGTATTCCCCCACCCCCCAGTCCTCCTCTTCCTCCAGCCGCTCCGCCATCATGCGGTCAAACACAATCAGACTGCCGACATGGGAGAGCTTACGGCAGAGGTAGGCGGTATGCCCGCGCTCCAGGGGCTCCCCCTCCCGCAGCCGGGCAATCTGCCGGTCCACGCGGGTTTCAAGACGCCTGCTCTTCCGCTCCAGCCGCTGATCCTTTCTCTTTTGCGAGATGTTGTATACAATATTGAAAACCAGCATACTCAGGCACACGGCGCCGTAGCCGTACAAGAGCAATTCACTTCCCACCAGCCGCCACCTCCTTTACGTATCCAGCGATAACCAATATTCCCGCAAAATGTAGTAGGACCGCTTCAGCCGCTCATGGTAGGTAACCTGCTGTCCCCACCCCTTCAGCGGAACGCTGGTCATGGGAATCCGGTACTCCGACCGCTCCCCCACGCCCAGGTACATCTCCCGGATTTTTAGGTTTTCCACACCGTAGTTCTCATAGTAGTCGTCATGCACCATCATCTCCGAAGGATTGGAAAAGTTCAGAAGCTGCCACGGCAGGCGAATTTCCACACAGTCCTCCCCAAACATGAAGTCCGCCAGGGAATCGAAGTCCTCCGCATCCGGGTTGGCGTTGCCGCAGCGCAGCTTTCCGGTTTCGTACAGCTCTCCCGCCGCCGTTTCATCTACATCCGGCAGAAGCTTTTCCACCACCAGCGGAAGACAAATCCGTCCAAACTTGGGCGAATCTTTGTCAGGCGTGTTGACGTAGAAGTCGTCCTCGTAGTACTCCGCCGCGTAGGTGGACGCCAGGGCGTCATACCGGTCCTGCACCACCACCCGGCTACCCGACACGCCGTCAATCAGGATTACGAAGTCACAGGCCCGCTCAAAGCTGATATCATACCAGCCGCAATAGGTGCTGCCAGTTTTGGGCGTGGTGTCAACAGGGATGAAAAAATGGTCCTTCTCCGGGTCAAATCCGGGCTTTTCCGCCAGAAGGTAGATAAATTTTTCATCGTACTTCATGGACAGTTTCATATTGCCGCTGGTAATGACCACATCCTCTTCCGTCCACTCGGAGGCGTCGCCGTCCACATAGCACACGCTCCTCTCCCTGCCCGGGTCGAAGGCCAGCAGCCCGAAGTACTGCTCATTGGTCTGGTAGTCGCTCCAATAGGCGGTACCATCTAGGTCCACCGCGTGCATGGTATTCCACGTCCGCTTGAACCACTCGTCCTGCCAGGTAAATACGCAGCTGCCCGCGCAGCCCGCGTCCATGATGTCCCGATAGCAGTCAATCAGCGCCTGGCCCTGCTCCTGCTCCGACATATGCCCCTGGTTGCGGCCGGTGTTGACATCCCGCTGGGCCATTCCCCGGCCCGTTGTGACGCCATACTCGGAAATCACAACCGGAATGGTGTGGAAACGGTTCAAGGCCCGCAGATAGGCGATATAGGTGTTATACCTGCCCTGAGAATCATAGTAGTCGCTCTCCCGCAGATATTCCTCAACGGCCGGGGCGTCCAGCAGGGAGAGGCGGTACTCCAGATAACTCTTGGTTGAAGTCCCCATACGCCGTTCAATCTCCTCCTCGCCGTACTGGGCGGCCCCGGACATCAGCTCCAGGTAATCCGGAAAGTAGGGATATACATGGTAGGATGCGAACATGCCAGACTGATAGCTGCCGGTAGCCTGGATATGCTCCACGTTCAGGCACGCCAGTTTTTGCCGGTAGTCCGCCACAGCGGCCGGATAGACAAAGGGGTCTGTGGTGGGCCAGTTGGAGAAGGCTACCAGCCGCTGCTGCCGGTAACGTTCGCTTTCGTAGCGGATAACGCCGTCCCCTACGCGGCAAAGCATCGCTTCAAAGGGGGTCGCGTCTTCGGTTGTGTACAGATAGGTCCCGGAGTAGTCCTCCAGTCCCTCGCTTTTCTGGTTGGTGTAGACCACGAGACTGCTCTCCCATTCCACGCCAATCAGGTATCCAATCACCCACGGGGAGACATCTTTGCGGTAGCTTCCCCCGCCGGTTCCGCCGTTTCCCAACGACATTGATTTCTTCCCGTGCAGAATGTCCACCAGGGACCTGCAATCGTTGATAATCGTTTGAAACATGTCCCAGTCATAGGCGTCCCGGTGGGAAAACTGCATGTAGTCGTTGACCCAGACGCCGTGGAGCAGATAAAGGGGGTCCTCCCGGTCCTTGTTGTAGGCGTAAAAAGCGTTGTAGAAATCGTCGTGAAGGATGGTGTAAACCCGGATTGTGTTGGCCCCCAAGGCCTGAATCTGCTCAAACCAGCGCAGATAGGTGTCGTAGTCCACCGCGTAGTCGGTGGCCCACCGTCCGGGAAGGCCCGCGCCCAGGTCCACCCCCCGAATCTCAAAAGGGGTATAGACGCCGTTTTTCTCCAGTAAGATGGTTTTCCCCTCTGTTTTGACAAAGGTCTCCACCGGTCTCTCCGGGCGAAGGTCAATATAAATGCCAAACTGGTAATAGGCGGTGTACCCGATAAACAACGCCGCCACCAGCGCGCAGACCGTCAGAATAAATTTTTTCATAGCAGGGTGGCGGCTTCCCGCCGCAAGGGGAGGTCAGTGGTTATAGCTCTTGTTGCGGGAGGGATGGGCGTACTGCCGCAGGGAGTGGATGTTTTCGTCAAGCCACGCGCCCCGCTTCAGCAGCCACTCCTTCAGCTGCTCCACCGCCTCCTCGTGGCTGTGCGGGTTTCGTCCCTCGCCAGACAGTCCGTCCCAACCGGCGATCTCCGCCGCCCACCGCTGGTTGTTCCGTTCCAGAGCCGGTCCCAGGTAGGCCAGCGCGCTGTCAATATAGTCCATCAGATAGTCGCTGCTGAGAACGGTTTCGCGCAGCTGTTCATAGCGGCGCAGCGTCTGGGCAACAAATTCCTCATTCTTAAACAGCATAAAATACCAGGACCGTTTTACCATAAAAAAGGATTCCGCCCCTAACGCCCTCTCCTGGTAGTTGTCGCATGCATTGTTGAAATCCCAGACGCACAGCTTGAATTTTCCGCCAGCCTCTTTGTAGATATAGGTAGAAAACATACCGGCGTCGGTGTTCCTGGTAAACTCGTTAATGAGAAAATAGTCCACAAAGCTGTCCACGTCAATCCATTTTCTGTAGCCGTAGTCCGCCGTGTCGTGGTCGAAGGAATACAGGGCCTTTTCAAAGGCGGAATAATCCAGCTCAATATCCTTTGCCAGCTCTGGGGTCAGCTTGGCCCCGCCTGGGTATCGGACCGCCACATCCTGGGAAATCTGCCCGCTTCTCTCCGAAAAGGCGTAGATATCCCGCACGGTCTCCAGGTCTGCCCCGGCGAGGCGGTCAATCCGGAGCAGGTAGCCGGTAGCCTCCGCGTTTTTGACGTTCAAGCTGAGCCGGAGGCGGCCCTCGCCGTTCGTGACGCTCTCCACCATCAGATAGAGCCCCAGATATTCCCCGTTGAGGACCAGCTCACAAAAACGCACGTTGGGCGCGTAATCCATAATCTCCCCGGAGATGTTGTACCACATGTAGTTGCGCAGCAGAGATTTATCCAAAATCGGGCCGTTGAGCACCCACTCGTGGTGGGCCGCCATGCCCATCACGGAAATATCGCGGTCCTCCCCGTCTTCGCCGGTAAATTTCAGCAAATAGGGCAGCTTAGGAAACTGCCGGGAGGAGTTGCCCCGAATGCGAAACTCGCTGGCAGTGGTAAACGCGGGCGTATCTGTCAGGTGGTTGTTCCGGTCCCCGTTATCAATAACGGAGACCTCCACGCTGATCGTCGGGCTTCCGTCCTCCGCCACAGTGTAGGTGGACTGGCCAAACCGGTCCTGCGTGTATGCCGGCTCTCCCGGTATCCGCTGTCCCCCGGTGTCAATGACCACCAGCGGCAGATGGGAGCAAAGCTGCTCTCCGCCGCAGGCACAGTCCGTGCTGGCTCTGGCCGTGAGGTGCTGGTGGATACGCGGGCCGTTTGAGGATACGGGGGCCGCAGGCGCGGCGGCTGCCGCTACCAGCAGCACGACCGCCGCCGCCACAAGCCCCCAAAGCTTGTACTTCATGTCCTTCTCCCGTTTTGATCTGGCCCAGGGGTCAGCTGCTGATATCGTCGTTTTGCGTGACAATATTAAAATATTCGATATTGCCAATCGAGTAGATTTCATCCGTAATACGCCGCCCGGCCTGTTTGTTTTTATCCAAAAGGCTCCGGTTGAGCTCGTAGATGAATTCCACGCTGGTGTCTGTTGTGTTTTTTACCCGGAGGACCGCCTTTCTGGAAAAGAACTGGAAAATCACGGCCTCCACTCTTTCATCGTTCATCCGGGCGGTGCGGATAATCAGCGGTATCCGGCTGTCGTTTCGGATTCTGCCAAAAAGCAGCATGAGCGCAAATACAAAGACACTGCCCGCCGCCGCTGTCAGGTAGTCTCCCGCGCCGCAGCAGATACCCGCCACGATGGTCCAGAATATGTAAACGGTATCTCGGGAATCCTTGACCGCCGTACGGAAGCGCACAATGGAAAGCGCGCCTACCATACCGAGGGACATGGCCAGATTGTTTCCAATGACAATCATAACCGTGGTTGTAATCACCGTCAGGACAACCAGGGAGACGTTGAATTTTTTGCTGTAGATGCTTCCATCGTGGGAGAGCCGGTAGGAGAGGAAAATAAAACCGGCGATGACGGAGGCTACGGCCAGCCGGGTAATGATTGTTTCCAGCGGCAAGTCGCTGGATGAGCCAAACATCTCAAAAAGCTCTTGTCTCATGGGAATACCTCGCGTTAGTTTTGATAGTGCAGCCCTACGCTTCTCGCCAGGCAGTATTTGCTCATCGAGAGTTCAGAACGGTTTGCCGCGCTTACCAGGGTTTTGATATAGCTGAGCAGGAAACCGTTGTACTTCACCTCCAGAATAGCGCTGAAGGGGTCCAGCACCGGATATTGGAGAAGCTCAGGTGAAAAAATGTCATAACAGGCCTCCGTGGCGGTAATCTGGCTGTCCAGGGTGATACGGATTTGGTTTTCCTTGGCGATGAAAGCCCTGCGCTGGTATTCCACTACCGCCTTAGGCCGGTAGCAGAGGCGGTGCATGAGGCCGTAGCACTCGGCGGCAAAGGACTCGCCGCAGCGCAGCAGGGGTGAATAGTCCCCTTGCGCAAGCCGCCGGGCCTCCTCCCGTTCTATCCGCAAGGAACGTTTTTTCTGGTAGGCCCCCTCTTTCTGCTTCATCTCCAGTTTGGCAAAATCCGCGTCTGGGCCGTAGATACGCAGTCTGATTTTTCTGCGCAGCTCCAAGCCGTCCAATTTATCCCCGTAGTCCTTGTCGTTGAGCGAGTCAAAATATAGGGAACGGATGGGGTATCCCTGCGGTCCGTTGTGCTGGTCCTCCAGCATACAACTTCTCAGGCGCGTACAGAGCTTTTGTCCCTCCACGATGGATATTAAATATTTCTTTTCCTGGCGAAGCACCTCGTTCATAAGTTTCGGGACCCGCGCCGCCCCCGCACACCTCCCTCAAACCTTAATGTGCCATGGCTTTTGCTATAGCAAAAGCCAGTTTCCCCGGGGAAACTGGGCCATTCCTGTTCTTCCAAACGCTCCTGCGCTATACCGCTATTGTAGCATATTATCTGAATTTATGCAAACCATTCTCTTTTACTTTTATAGTAGTTCAACAATTATCTTCGCCGGGAGCCACACTTTTTTAATAGAAAATATACGGTTAGCAGCGTTCTTAGGACTGGTTTTTGCAAAAAACCGTATATTGGGGAGACGAAGAGCTTTTTTCATTAATTTTGTCCCGCAAAGGCGTTTACCGGCTTTGCCGTCATAAAAACACCGCAGGCTCTGTCTCGCCGCAGGCGGCTAAATCTATGAAAGGAGGAACCCCTAAATGGCGAAGCGTAGCGAATCAAAAGGGCTGAGTTGGCAAAAGCACCACCGTCTACAACCCGGGGACCGGTCTTGCGCTGGAAGGAAAGGACAAACCGCAGATGCCCCTGCGCCCCGCCGCGGAGCTGTCCTATCTGCCGGAGAACGAGCAAACCGCCTTGTTGGAGCTCATGGAGAGCAATGCCCCGGGACCGCACCGACAAGTTTTTTCCCTGCGGGGATGCCCGCACAGAAGATCGAGGACACCATCGTAAAAGCCTTGGAGATGTACCGCAAGCGGGAAAGGGAGCGGGAGCGATGAACGTCACACCTGGAGGACAGGTACTCAATTTTTTGTGGAGAGACGCTTTCAGCGTTCAGCTTGGGGTTGACCGTCTCGGCCTTGGCGGTCAGGGTTTGAAACTCGGAGAGCTTATGTACCATCGCCTCATAGACAAACTGCTCATACTCCGCCATCCAAAGCGTCCCGCATCCCATGCAGCTCATATTGTCCGCCCGGTTGCCCAGGCTTTTCAGCGCCCGTCCACAGTGGCCACACTTCATCTTTCCGGCCAGCCAGGCATTTTTCGGCTTGCGCCCGCCCTGGAATGTGATGTTCGCCATCAGCTTTTTCCTG
>CAMSIF010000039.1 GCA_947058885.1 uncultured Clostridia bacterium | reverse complement strand
ACCTGGAGGCCCTGGAGAAGGGTATGCCCAACCTGCTCAAGCATGTGAGCAACATTACCAACGTCTACAAGCTGCCCTGCGTGGTGGCTATCAACCGGTTCCCCCTGGACACCGAGGCCGAGCTGAAGCTGGTCGAGGATAAGTGCAAGGAGCTGGGTGTGAACGTGGCCCTCAGCGAGGTGTGGGCCAAGGGCGGCGAGGGCGGTATTGCCCTGGCTGAGGAGGTTATCCGCCTCTGCGAGCAGCCCAACGATTTCACCTTCGCCTATGAGCTGGACGACACCATTGAGAACAAGATTACCGCTATTGTCCAGAAGATTTACGGCGGCAAGGACGTTCTCTTCACCGCCAACGCCCAGAAGCAGATTCAGCAGCTGACCGCTCTTGGCTTCGACAAGATGCCCATTTGTATGGCCAAGACCCAGTACAGCCTCACCGACGACCAGACCAAGCTGGGCGCGCCTACCGGATTCACCGTTACCGTGCGCAACGTGAAGGTTTCCGCCGGCGCCGGCTTCCTGGTTGCCCTCACCGGCGACATCATGACCATGCCCGGCCTGCCCAAGGTGCCCGCCGCCGAGCGTATCGACGTGGATGCCACCGGCAAGATTTCCGGCCTGTTCTAATATCCCCCGGCTGATAGTCCCGGCGGCGTCCCGCCGCCGGGATTTTTCTTTGTAATGGTCGGAAAATCATAGCGGAAATTTGCGGGCGCCGCCGTATTTCCGGCGGCTGCCAGCGATGGAACGGCGGGGAAGAGCAGATCTGACCGGATAACGAAAATAAGGAGATTTTATATATGGATTTCGCACAAGCATCCTGCACAGAGTTTGTAACTGTATTAGCTTCCAACGCCCCGGTGCCCGGCGGCGGCGGAGCCTCCGCCCTGGTGGGCGCCATCGGCACCGCCCTGGGCAACATGGTGGGCTCGCTCACCGTGGGTAAGAAGAAGTACGCGGACGTGGAGGCGGAGATTATCGCCCTCAAGGCCAAGTGCGACAACCTGCAAAAGGAGCTGCTGGAGCAGATTGAACAGGACGCTATTGGCTTCGAGCCCCTGTCCAAGGCCTACGGCATCCCCAAAGACAACCCTGACCGGGACCGCATTCTGGAGGACGCCACCATCGTCGCCTGCAAGGTGCCTATGAAGATTATGGAGCTGTGCTGCGAGTCTCTGGAGGCTATCGCCGTGTTTGCGGAAAAGGGCAGCCGCCTGGCTGTCAGCGACGCGGGATGCGGCGCGGTGTGCGTCAAGGCCGCTCTCCAGGCCGCCAGCCTCAACGTGTTCATTAACACCAAAACCCTCAAAAACCGGGAGCTGGCGGAGGACATGAACAAGAAGTGCCTGGGTATGCTGGACAAATACTCCGCTATGGCCGACGGCATTTTTGAGACCGTCAAGGCAGGATTTTTTAAATAGAAAGGGAGAACCACAATGGCTAAAAGGCTTTTAGGCAAGGAAGTAAACGAGAAGCTTAACGCCCGCATTATCGCCGAGTGCGAGGCCCTCAAGGCCAAGGGCGTATTCCCCACCATGGCTATCGTCCGCTGCGGCGAGCGGCCCGACGACCTCAGCTATGAGCGCACCGCCTGCAAGAGAGCGGAGACCCTGGGCGTCGCGGTAGAGAAATTCGTACTGCCGGAGGACGTGAGCAAGGAGGAACTGCTGAAGGTCATCGACGAAATCAATGCCAACGATAAAATCCACGGCGTACTTATGTTCCGGCCTCTGCCCAAGCACCTGAAGGCGGACCAGGACTTTATCTGCAACCGTCTGGACCCCCGCAAAGATATCGACGGCATGACCGACCTCTCCAACGCGGGCGTTTTTATGGGCAAGGAGCTGGGCTTCGCCCCCTGCACCCCCGAGGCCTGCATGGCGATTCTGGAGCACTACGGCATTGACTGCACCGGCAAAAAGGCGGTGGTTATCGGCCGGAGCCTGGTGGTGGGCAAGCCCGCCGCGATGATGCTCATGGGCAAAAACGCCACTGTTACCGTCTGCCACACCCGCACCCAGGACGTGCCCGCCGTGGCCCGCGAGGCGGATATCCTCATCTCCGCCGCCGGTGTGCTGGGCAGCCTCACCAAGGAATACGTGCGGCCCGGACAGATTGTGATCGACGTCTCCATCAACTGGGACGAGGCCAAGGGCGGCATCGCCGGAGACGCTAAATTTGACGAGGTGGAGCCTATCGTGGAGGCAATCACCCCGGTGCCCGGCGGCGTGGGTACCGTCACCACCAGTCTCTCCATCGGTCACGTGGTAGAGGCCGCCAAACGCTCCCTGGGCTGATCGGGGGCGTCTGATATGGCGGCAAACGATAAGAACGATACTGGTAAAATTATCCGGCTGTTTCTGGCCTGTTCCACTTTGGCTTTTTTTGTGGCGGCGGTTCTTGTCCCTGACAGAGGGGCGATTATGTCGGGGCTGACGCGGATTCTGCTTTCCCCCGCCCAGTTGACAAAGGACTACTTTGCTGTTGGCAGCGTATCCGGCGCGTTCCTGAATATGGCGCTGGTGGGGGCGTCCTGTACGGCCCTGACGTGCCTGCCCGGCGCGGCGGCGAAGGGCAGCACCATCGCCGCCTATTTCCTCACCGTAGGGTTTTCCGCCTGGGGCATCAATTTTCTGAATATCTGGCCGTTCTTTTTGGGCGTGGCGGTCCACTCCCTGGTCCGGCGGGAATCCTTTGCCAAGTATACGGATTTAGCTATGTTCTCCACGGCTCTGTGCCCCCTGGCCAGCGAACTTTTGCTGCGCTACCCGGGAAGCGGAGAGCCCCATGGCGTCACCATCACAGGCGCTGCGCTGATGCTGGCCGTGGGCATGACCATCGGCTTTTTGACCCCGGCTATGGCCGCGCACTCTCCCAACGTCCATAAGGGCTATGACCTGTACTCCGCCGCTCTGCCCGGCGTGCTGCTGGGATTGTTCGCGGTAGCGGCGCTGTACAAGACCCTGGGGAACACCGTGCCGGAGATTGCCGCTACGCTGGGGGACAGCCACCCGGAGGTGGTTTGGAGCTTCTGCGGCGTTTTCTTTGCTCTGTGCGTGCTGGCGGGGTTCTGGCTTAATGGCAAGAGCTTCAAGGGCTATCTGGACCTTCTCAAGGACACCGGCCATAAGGTGGATTTTACCGCCAAGTACGGCCCGGGCCTGGCCATTTTGAACGTGGGCGTATACGGCCTGATGATTGTGGCCTACTACATCGCCGTAGGCGCGTCTTTTAACGGCGTGACCTTGGGAATCGTCTTTTGTATGGTGTGTTTCGGCGCGGCGGGAGCCCATCCGGGCAATATCTGGCCCATTATGGCGGGCTACATCCTGGCGTCCTTTGCGGCAACCCGGCTGCTGGGCGGGGTGTTCCCTGTCAACGCGCAGGCGATCCTGGTAGGGCTGTGCTTCGCCAGCGGGCTAACGCCCATCTCCGGGGCCTACGGCTGGTGGGCCGGCGTTATCAGCGGCGTGATGCACTACATTTTGGTAACTTCTATCCCGCCCATCCACGGCGGATTCAGCCTCTACAACGGCGGTTTCACCGCTTTGGTAGTGGCCATTATCCTGGTTCCCCAGCTGGAGACCTTCTGCAAGACTAAGGCGGAGCGGCTGGAGGCGAAACAAAAGGCAAAGCAGTAAGGGGGGTACGCAGATGACCAAACAGGAACTCCGCGCCGAGATGGCCGCCAGGGTCAAGAACCTGTCCCCCGTGTACTGCCGGGAGGCGGATGATTCCATTTGCAGCTGGGTGGTACAATCTACCCTCTGTCAGGATGCCAAGACAGTGTTCTGCTATGTGGGTACGAAGCGGGAGATTGATACAATGCGCCTCATCCACGCGCTGCTGCGGGAGGGGAAACGGGTTGCGGTGCCCCTTTGTACGGAAGAGGGCGTTATGGAGGCCAGACTGATTGAGGGGATGGGCGACTTAGTCAGCGGGAGATACGGCATTCTGGCCCCGAAGCTGACCTGTACCAAGGCAGAGCCGGAGGAGTTGGATTTAGCGATTGTGCCCTGCTGTACGGGCAGCGAGTCAGGACAGCGGCTGGGCTATGGCGGCGGGTATTATGACCGCTATCTGCCGAAGACGAAATGTCCGGCTGTGATGCTGTGCCGCCGCCACCTGCTGCGGGAGGACATTCCCGTAGAGGACCATGACGTAAAGATGGACTATCTGGTAACGGAAAAAGGCATAGTGCGCTGCGGTTAAAATTCTTTTTTGATTCTTTTTTCTTATAAGAAAAAAGAATGACTGCCGAAAGGAGGCCCCATGGACGAAATCACGCTGCAAGAGGTGCTGGACGCCAGAGAGGCCCGGGCGTCCAGCCAGCGACGTCTGCTGGCGTCCTGGGGGAGGCCGCTGCTGGGACTGACCATGAATATAGCTGGGCCGGTCAAGCGGTGGCCGCTGGTGGATTTTGCCTTCCGGGAGGGTCTGCGGGAGCTGCGGGAACGTCTGGGTCCGGCGGTACTGCGGGAGGAGCTGACGGACAGTCCCACAGGCCTGGAAGCGATTCTGGTATGCGAAAAACCGGCGGCGGAGTTGAAAGCCCTGGCAGTAGAGTTGGAGACAGTGCGTCCGGCGGGGCGTCTCTACGATTTGGACGTTATTGGAACGGACGGCTGTAAGCTGTCCCGGGAGGGACAGAGGACCTGTCTGGTGTGCGGGGGACCGGTAGGCCCCTGCGCCAGAAGCCGGGCCCACGGTTTGGCCGCTATCCGAGCGGCTACGGAGACTCTGCTGCGGGAGTTTGCAGCGGAGCGTCTGGGGGGCCTGGCGGTGGAGGCGCTGATCCGTGAGGTGGACCTGACCCCGAAGCCGGGGCTGGTGGACCTCCGCAACAGCGGAGCCCATAGAGATATGGATTGGGAGCTGTTCCACAGGTCCGCCAGGTGTCTGGAGTCCTATTTCCGCCGCGCGGTGGAGCTGGGGCTGACGCAGACGGCCTGTATGCCGGAGCTTCAGCGGGCTGGCCTGGAGGCGGAAGGCGTTATGTTACAGGCCACAGGAGGCGTTAATACCCACAAGGGCGCGGTTTACGCCTTTGGCATTATCCTGGCGGGTCTGGGGTCGGTATTGGCCCGGGGCGGGGATTTGTTTGAGACCGCCGCCCGCCTTGCCGCCGCCGGGGTTCCGCCAGCGGCAGACACCCACGGCGGCGAAGCAAAACGGCTTTATGGTGCGGGGGGCGCACGGGGCGAGGCCCTGTCCGGTTTTCCCCACGCCCGGCGGGCCTGCTCTCTTCTGGAGGCCCATGGAGGCGACCCTATTCCCGCGTTTCTGACACTTCTGGCGGAAGTGGACGACACAAATCTCCTTCACCGGGGCGGGCCGGAAGGCCTGCGGTTTGTGCAGAAGCAGGCGGGCGAGATTTTGTCTGGCCCGCCGGAGGAGTATGCGCCCCGCTTGGAGGCGCTGGATGACGCCTGTATTGCCCGGAACCTGTCTCCGGGGGGATGTGCGGACCTTCTGGCGTTAGCGCTGCTCTTGTACCGGACGGCGGACGTCTGGCTTTAAATTACCTGAGAAGAACCCCGCCTGTTGAAACAGCAGGCGGGGGCTTTTTTTACGGCTTTTCAGCGAGTTCCTTCACCAAAGATTCATCCGGCGTTACATAGGCAGTCTGATAGGGGTCGTATACCACCATGCCGGGCCGGGCCCCGCGGGGCTTTTTTACATTGCGCACCTGGGTGTAGTCTACCGCCACCTGACTGCCGTCCCGGCCCTGGGAGAACCATGCCGCCAGCATAGCGGCCTCGGTCATGGACTGCTGGTCCGGCTCCCGGCCCTGAGCGCACAGAATCACGTGGGACCCATGAATCCGCTGCGTGTGGAACCAGTAGTCAGAGGCGAAGGCGTCTTTTGTCAGCTGGTCGTTCTGCGTGTTGCTCCGTCCCACCAGAATCCGGAATCCGCCGCTGGAAAGAAAGGCGCGAGGTCTGCTGGCTCCCCGCCGGATTTCCTTTTTTCCGGTTCCCTGGCCTTTAAGATAGCCTGCCTCCCGCAGTTCCCGCCGGATATCGGAAAAATCCTGCTCCGTTTCCGCACGGCTCAGCTCGTCCAGCACGCTCTCCAGCCAGTCCCGCTCCCGGCGGGCGGCGGCCATTTGTTCAGTCAAAATCTTCTCCGCCGTTTTCGCTTTGTTATACCGCTTGAAATATTTTGCCGCGTTCTGCTGCGGCGTCAGCAGCGGGTCCAGAGGAACTTTCACCTCCGGACATCCTTCCTCATAGTAATTTTCAGCCCGCAGCTCCCGCTGGCCCTTTTCCATGCGGTACAGGTTGGCTGTAATCAGCTCCCCGCTCAGCCGCAGTTTTTCACGGTCCTGCGTCTGAGCGTACTCCTTTTCCTGCAAGGCCAGCTTCCGCCGGGCCCTGTCCCGGGCGTTGACGGCGGCCCGCTGGAGGTCCTGCCCCCGCTGCCGGACCCGTTCCAGCTGTTCCCGGGTTTCGAAGAAGGCGTCCAGCATAGGGGAGAACAGCTCCCAGGAAGTCCCCTCCATCCCCGCGCCATACTGGCGGATGGGAAAATAGGAGAAATCCGCCGGTTTGCCGTCCTTCGTCAACAGATAGGGCGTGAATTTTTCCTGTTTGACCGCCTCCTGCCAGCGGAAAAACGCCTCCTTCACCCCGGATAGACGTTCCCCGGCCAGGAAACCGATTTCCCGGCAGACCAGGGGGGAGAGGGCGAAAAACCGGTCCAGCAGAAATTGGCCGGGGGCTGTGTCCGGCGGGGCCGCCGCCAGCAGCCGGTCAAAATCCTCCTCCCCGATTTCCAGGGGGTCTGCTTTCTCCTGGGCGGGGGGGAGGTGGTAGAACAGTCCGGGCAGTACCTGCCGTTTCTCGCTCATTTCCATGTCCACCCGGCGCAGGCAGTCGATAATCCGGTCCTGACCATCCAGCAGGATGAGATTGGAGTGCCGGCCCATACACTCCAGCACCAGCCGGCGGCGGCCCGGTTCCCCCATTTCGTCCACCATATCAATGGTGAGCGATACCATCCGCTCCAGCCCCGGCTGGTCCACGCCGCTGAGCCTGCCGCCGCCAAGGTGCTTGCGCAGCAGCATACAGAACATGGGCGGTGAGGCCGGGTTCTCCCGGGCGGTCCCAGTCAGATGCATCCGGGCCTGGCTGGCTCCGGCGCACAGCAGCAGTTTTTTGTTTCCTCGGAAGGTGAGAATGATTTGGTCCCGGGCGGGCTGCTGGACCTTCTCAATCCGCAGGCCCAGGGCCGCCTCCCGTACCTCCCGAACCACACCGGAGAGGCAAATTCCGTCAAATGGCATGTTCTTCCTCCTCCATCATCACAGCAAAAAGGGCGTTGATTCTTTCCCGCCGCCCATGCAGATACAGATACCCCAAAAGGCATTCCAGGGCCGTAGCCTTCAGATAATCCGAACGGCTGGCGCTGTGGGGGACGCTGTGTACGTGGGCGTTCCGGCCGCGCTTGAACACCGCCAGCTCCTCGTCCGTCAAGAGGGGCAGTATTTTTGCCGCCCGCTCCGCCTGGGCCGGGGCCCGCACCAGCTCCACCGCGGCCCGGTGGAGTCCGCGCCCGGTGGCCCCGCCGTGGGCGCACAGCCAGGACCGGGCCAGCAGCTCGTATACCGCGTCCCCCAGGTGGGCGAGGCCGATGCTGCTGATGGCGCGAATCTGGTCTTCCTCCAGGTGCAAATCGAAATAATCTTTCATATCTTCTCCTGCTTTTGTTGATAGTAGTATCATATAAGCCCGCGCCCTTCCTGTCAATCCCTTCATGGGGATGGAAAAAATCCATCTGTTTTTTATGCCTTTTTTCGGGAAAACTCTTGTATTTTCCAGCGCAGCGTGCTATATTAATCAATTGTGCGTATATAAACAAGCGAGGTGTCAACATGCAAACTCTGATTCAATTATCCATCTGTCTTATTGGCGGACTGCTGATGAGCCGCGCCGCCAAAAAGCTGAACCTGCCCGCTGTCACCGCCTACCTGGTGGCGGGACTTCTGCTGGGGCCCTACTGCGTCGGGGCGCTGCATATCGAAGGTCTGGGCTTCGGCAGCGCGGAGCAGGTGGCCGCTCTGGACATCATCTCCCAGTCAGCTTTGGGCTTCATTGCTTTCACCATCGGCAATGAATTCCGGCTTGACCAGCTCAAGCACATGGGCAAGCAGGCTATTACGGTGGGTATCTTCCAGGCGGTTGCTACCACTGCGCTGGTGGATATTGCCCTGATTGCGCTTCATTTCATCAATCCCGAACTCATTTCCGTTTCTTCCGCCATCACCTTGGGCGCGATTGCTTCCGCCACTGCCCCGGCGGCTACGCTGATGGTCGTGCGCCAATACAAGGCAGACGGTCCGCTGACAAAGCTGCTGCTGCTGGTAGTTGCCATTGATGACGCAGTAGGGCTGGTGCTGTTTTCAGCGTCCTTCGGTGTGGCGATGGCGCTGGAAAGTGGGAAAATCAGCCTCACTACTGTGCTGGCGGAGCCGGTAATTGAGATTGTACTGTCCCTGGGGCTGGGGGCGTTCATTGGATGGCTGTTGTACCGGGCGGAGAAATATTTCTATTCCCGCAGTAAACGTCTGTCCATTTCTCTTGGATTTGTCATTCTGACGGTAGGCGTGAGTATGCTGGAATTCGAGGTGGCGGGAGTACATGTCGGGTTCAGCCTGCTGCTGGTGTGCATGATGACCGGCACCATTTTCTGCAACATCTGCGACTTTTCTGAGGAACTGATGGACCGTGTAGACGGCTGGACCGCGCCGCTGTTTGTGCTGTTTTTTGTACTTTCCGGAGCGGAGCTGAATCTGAAAGTATTATCCAACCCGCTGGTACTGCTGATCGGCTTAGTGTATATCGTTTTCCGCTCTCTGGGCAAGTATTCTGGCGCATTTGGCAGCTGCTCCCTGACTGGGTGCAGTGAAAAAATTACCAAGTACCTGGGCATCACGCTGCTGCCCCAGGCCGGTGTGGCGTTGGGAATGGCGCTCACCGCCCAGCGGCTGTCAGAGGGAGAAGTGGTGCGCAATGTGGTGTTGTTTTCCGTGCTGGTGTACGAACTGGTGGGTCCGGCCCTGACCAAGAGGGCGCTGATTGCCGCCGGAGAAATCAAGGTGGAAGGCAAGACCAACGCCCGGCGTAAAAATACCCCCAAGCCGCCGGTGCATCTGGGATAGACCGAAAAGAAAAGGAAGCGCGGCGGGCCGAACGTGGCCTGCCACACTTCCTTTTCCGTTTAGAGGAGAATTCTAGTCGTGGTCCTGACAGTCGTGGTCGTGGCCGCAGCAGCCACCCTCTCCGCAGGCGTCGCAGGGGTGGTCGTAGGGCAGGCCCTTGCGCTTGTAGTAGTCCGCCACAGCGGCCTTCACCGCCTGCTCCGCCAGCACCGAACAGTGCACCTTCACCGCCGGAAGGCCGTCCAGAGCCTCTACCACAGCCTGGTTGGTGAGGGTGAGGGCTTCGCTGAGGGGCTTGCCCTTAATCATATCCGTGGCGATAGAGCTGGTGGCAATGGCGGAGGCACAGCCGAAGGTCTGGAATTTCACGTCTGTGATAATTTCGTCCTCGCTGATTTTCAGGTACATCCGCATAATGTCGCCGCACTTGGCGTTGCCCACCTCGCCCACGCCGTCGGCGTCCTCCATCACGCCGACGTTGTGGGGATGAGCAAAATGCTCCATTACCTTTTCGCTGTATTCCATAGCCATAAAAGATAACATCCTTTCTTTATCCTGTATCAATTCTTGCAGATTACTTTGCCATAGCCAGATAGGGATCCTCCGTATTCTCCAGCATGTGGGACCAGACGGGACTCATCTGCCGCAGCATCCGCACTACCTCCGGCACCTGCTGGAGAATGTAGTCCACTTCCTCCATGGTGTTGTACTCGCTCAGGCTCAGACGCAGGGAACCGTGAGCAATCTCGTGGGGCAGTCCCAAAGCCAGCAGTACGTGGCTGGGGTCCAGGGACCCGCTGGTGCAGGCGCTGCCGGAGCTGGCGCAGATACCGGCCAAATCCAGCCGCAGCAGCAGGCTCTCCCCCTCGATCCCCTCGAAGCAGAAGCTGACGATGCCTGGAGCCCGGCAGCCGGGGTCGCCGTTGCAGCGGGAATAGGGGATTTTGCTCAAGCCCTCAATCAACCGGTCACGCATGGCGGAGACCTTGGCCATATTCTCTTCCAGATGGGCGCAGCTCTCCTTCAGCGCAGCCGCCATGGCCAGAATACCCGGCATAGCTTCGGTGCCGCCCCGCCTGCCCCGCTCCTGGGCGCCGCCTTCGATGAAGTTTTTCAGCTTAATGGATTTCTTGCAGTAGAGCGCGCCCACGCCCTTGGGCGCGTGGAACTTATGTCCGGAGAGACTGAGCATGTCAATGTTGTCCGCCTCCACGTCCACCGGCACATGGCCTACCGCCTGTACCGCGTCGGTGTGGAACAGTACGCCTTTTTTCCGGCAGGCGGCCCCGATTTCCCGGATAGGCTGGAGAGTGCCGATTTCGTTATTGGAGAACATAATGGTGACAAGGCAGGTGTCGGGACGGATAGCCGCCTCCAACTCCTCCAGGCGCACCACGCCGTTGTCGTGGACAGGCAGGTAAGTTACCTCAAAACCCTGCTTCTCCAGACGGGCCAGGGTGTGGAGCACCGCGTGGTGCTCGATGGTATCGGAGACGATGTGTTTTTTTCCGGCCTCCGCCCCCAGACGCGCGGCTTCCGTGATGGCCCAGTTGTCGGCCTCGGTGCCGCCCCCGGTGAAGTAAATCTCCCGCGATTCGGCGTTGAGGCAGCGGGCAATCTCCTCACGGGCGGCGATCAGGGCGTAATTGGCCTCCCGGCCTTTCTGGTGCAGGCTGCTGGGATTGCCGTAGAGTTCCTGGAGAGCGGGCAGCATGGCGTCGAGCGCGGCCTTGCTTACGGCGGTGGTAGCCGCGTTGTCGGCATAAACAAACATATCAAGTACCTTCCTTTTTCTTCTGGCCCCGAAGGACCGGCACGTCTCCCTAAATTCCTATATGAAAATAGGAATTTCCTATATGATACGGCGATGGGAGAAAAATGTCAATAGTTTTTCAGCAATTTCCCCGTCCGCACCTGTGGCGGGCGGCTTGGCGGTTGTCAATCCGCCTCTGTTTGTCCACCAGGTCCGCCAGGGTCACATGGTCCACCACGTTGCTGATGGCCTGGTCCACCTGGGCCCACAGGTCCAGGGTTACGCACTCCTTGCAGCGGGCGCACTGGTTGACCTCGTCGTCCAGACAGGACACTGGGGCGATGCTGCCCTCCACTGTCCGCAAAATCAGGCCCACGGTGTAGTCCTCCGGGTCCTTTGTTAAGTGATAGCCTCCGCGCGCGCCCCGCACGCTGCGGACCAGTCCGCTGCGGACCAGCAGGGGGATAATCTGCTCTAAATATTTTTCGCTGATTCCCTGCTCCTCGGCCACGGTTTTCACGGACAGGTTTACACCCTCCTCCTGCATGGCCAGGGCCAGCATCAAATGCAGGGCATACCGGCTTTTTGCGGATATCTTCACAGCCTCATCACACCTTTCTGTAATTCCTATCTTAATATAGGAGATTTTATTTGTCAAGTTGCATTTGCAACGGCGGTCCCCAGGCTCCGCCAGACGTTTCCTGTTCTATCCTGCCCAACATCGCAAGGGCTATCCCTAGGAAACGGTCTGACAAAATAAATACAGCGCCGTTTCACACGGCGCTGTTGAAAATCTGGCGGCGCAGGGCCGGTCCCGGAGCTGAATACCGGCCTACTCCTCCTCTACCCAATCCTGTACCTCCACCAACGTATACGCGGTGGGGCTGGTGCGGATGACCACTTTTTTTAATCCCGCGTTGATAATTAGCCTTCTGCACATGGCGCAGGAGGTTGCGTCGCTGAGGATTTCTCCGGTGGCGGCGTCCTTTCCCGCCAGATACAGGGTCCCGCCCACCATGTCCCGGCGGGCGGCGGAGATGATGGCGTTGGCTTCCGCGTGTACGCTGCGGCACAGCTCGTAGCGTTCTCCGCGGGGGACGTTCAGCTCCTCCCGGGAGCAGTGGCCCAAATCCACGCAGTTTTTCCGTCCCCGGGGCGCGCCGTTGTATCCTGTGGAGATGATTTCGTCGTTTTTGACGATAATCGCCCCATACCGGCGGCGCAGGCAGGTAGAGCGTCCGATGACGGTTTCGGCAATGTCCAGGTAATAGTTTTCCTTGCTGACGCGGTCCATACTATATCACCCATCCTTTTTCTTCTATATTGTGGGGTTTGTCCGGCAGTCTGTTTATAGCATATAATATCCTGCCGCTTCCGTCAACTCCCGTTGTAATTTTCCTTTCAATGTGGTACAATGAAAAAAATTTTCCCTGGGAGGAAACAAGCAATGCGAATGCGCAAAAAGAAAAATCTGATTCCCCGGATGGAACGCTGCGCGGCCTGTCATGTCCGGGACGGCTTTGCGTTAAAAGGCCGCTGGCGGCAGGAGCTGATGCCGGATGCGGCGGAGCTTCGGGTGGAGCTGGGATGCGGCAAGGGCCGTTTTACCGCCGAGACCGCCCGGCAGAATCCGGAGGTCCTGTTTATTGCCATTGAACGCGTTCCGGACGCCCTGGTAGTGGCGATGGAGCGGGCCGTGGAGCTGGAGCTGAAAAACGTCTTTTTTGTGGTGGGGGACGCGGCTCTGCTGCCGGACTACTTCGGGGAGGATGAGGTGGATCTCATCTACATCAACTTCTGCGACCCCTGGCCCCCCAGAGGTCAGGCCAAACGCCGCCTGACCCATCGCGGCTTTTTGGAGACCTACCGGAAGACGCTGAAAATGGGAGGACAGGTCCACTTTAAAACGGATAACCAGCCGCTGTTCGAGTTTTCCGTGCTGGAATTTCCGGAGGCGGGGTACGCGCTCAGCGAGGTGACCCGTCATCTCCACGAGAAGGGACCCTGTGGGGTTATGACAGACTACGAGGCTAAATTTTACGGGGAGGGCGTGCCGATTAACCGCTGCGTGGGGACAAAAATTCCGTGGACGCCGCAGTCCTAAAGTGCGGTTCTCACGGATTATACCCGGCTCTTCCGGACTCCCTGTCCAGGCGTTTTTCGCCCGGCAGGGAGCTTGTTTTTCCCGGAAGTCCTCAGATAAAATAAGAGGGTCTGGCTCCTCCTGCATTCCGGAACCAGACCCTTGCGGTGTAATTCTTTTCGTCCTGCTGTCGTGACCTTTTACAGAACCTCTTTGATACTCTCCGCGATCTGGGGCGCGGTGAGACCATATTCCTTAAGGACGTCCTTGGCTTTGCCGGACTGCCCGAAGCAGTCCTGGATGCCAATTTTCTTAAACCGGCAGTCCGCCTTGCCCATGAGTACGTCCGCCACAGCGTCGCCCAAGCCGCCAATGACGCTGTGCTCCTCCACCGTCACCACTTTGCCGCACTTCTGAGCGTATTCCGTGACGCGGGCGGCGTCAATGGGCTTGATGGTATGAACATTGATAACGGCGGCATGAATTCCCTGTGCCTCCAGGAGCTTCGCGGCCTCCAGGGCTTCGGTAACCATAAGTCCTGTGGCGAACACCGCCACATCACCGCCCTCCCGCAGTACGTTGGCCTTGCCGATTTCAAAGGGGTAGTCCTCCTCGAAGACGGGCGTAGCCAGACGGGCCAGACGGATGTAGACGGGGCCGTCCATCTCCGCGGCGGCAAACACGGCCTTGCGGGTTTCCTTGGCGTCGGCGGGGCAGAGGACCGTCATGCCGGGAATGACCCGCATGAGAGCCAGGTCCTCAATCGCCTGGTGGCTGCCGCCGTCCTCGCCCACGGAGAGACCGGCGTGGGTCATCGCCAGCTTAACGTTGAGGCGGGGGTAGGCGATGGAGTTGCGGACCTGTTCGTAGGCCCGGCCCGCTCCAAAAACGGCAAAGGTGGAGCAGAAGGGAATCAGTCCCATGGTGGACATACCGGCGGCCATATTCACCATGTTGGCCTCGGCGATACCGGCGTTAAAATGACGGTCGGGGAACGCCTTTTTGAAGGTTACAGTCATGGTGGCGCAGGAGAGGTCCGCGTCCAAAACCACCACTTTATCGTTTACCGCGCCCAGCTCGGCAAGGGCCTCGCCGTATGCGGCTCTCGTTGCTTTTTCACTCATGATTTCAGCCCTCCAGTTCTTTCAGTGCCTGCTGACGCTGCTCGGCGTTGGGCGCCTTGCCGTGCCAGCCCACCTGGTTTTCCATAAAGGATACGCCCTTGCCCTTGACGGTGTGGGCCAGAATGGCCTTGGGCTTGCCGGGCTCGGTGGGCTCGTCCAACGCGGCGAGGACCGCCTCCAGATCATTGCCGTCGGGCAGCTCAATGGTGTGGAACCCGAAAGCTCTCAGTTTATCGCCAAGACTGCCCAGGCTCATGACCTCGTCGTTGGAGCCGTCGATTTGCAGGCCGTTGTTGTCGATGGCGACGGTGAGGTTATCCAGTTTGTAGTGGTTAGCAGCCATGAAGGCCTCCCACGCCTGACCCTCCTGGCACTCGCCGTCGCCAAGGACGGCGTAGACCTTCACATCTTTCCCCTGGTGCTTTGCGCCCAGAGCCATGCCCACAGCAATGGACACGCCTTGGCCCAGAGAGCCGCTGGAGGCGTCTACGCCGGGCACCTTCTTCATATCGGGGTGGCCTTGCAGAATGCTGTGGAGCTGGCGGAAGTTTTCAAACTCCGCCTTGTCAAAGAAGCCCAATTCCGCCAGCACGCCGTAGTAGCAGGGAGCGGCGTGGCCCTTGCTGAGGACGAAGCGGTCCCGGTCCGGGTTTTTGGGGTTCTTGGGGTCCACGCGCATCCTGGAGAAGATGGCGCTCATCAGCTCCACCGCAGATAGGGACCCGCCCGGATGGCCGCTGCCCGCGTTGGCCGTCATATTGATGATGTCCCGGCGGACGGCCCGGCAGAACTGTTTCAATTCCGCTGTGTTCATGGTGATTACCTCCCAGTTGCATTTTTGCTTTTGGCAATGACAGCATACTCCAAAATCGCCGTAAAGTCAATTATACCTTGATAAAAGGTCTTCCCAACCGCCGCGGCCTGCCTATCGGGAAGCCAGCTTGCGGTACTCTATGGGGCTTACGCCCTCCAGCTTCCGGAAACTCTGCGAGAAGTAGCTCAGAGAAGAAAAGCCCAGGATCTGCGCGATCTGAGAGACGCTGAGGTCTGTTTCCCGCAGCAGGAACCGGCTCTCCTGGATGCGCCGGGCAATCAGATAGCTGATGGGGGAGGTGTGAAATTCTTTTTGGAATGTATGCGACAGGTGGTATTTGCTGATATGCACCATCTCCGCCAGCTGCTCCAGGGTCAGATTTTCCTTGAAATGGTTGTCGATATACCGCCGGACCAGATCGCAGTTCTGACCGGCTCTGGGGCCCGCCGGAGAACCGGCCAGAGCAAAATCTTCCCGCCGCAGCAGGCGCAGTAAAATAACATCCAGCAGGCTCTGACAGATTTCGCCGCAGCCGGGCTGCTGTTCCCGGATTTCCTGCTGCATAATCCGCAGGCAGTCCCGCACAGCCGCCTGTTCCTCCGCCAGATGCAGCAGAACGCACCCCCGTATGCTTGTCAGGGCCTCCAGCCCCTCCACTCCCAGCACCATGTACTCCATGGGACTGCCCGCGTGGCTGGTCTCTGTATGAGGAATGCTGGTGTTGACCACCACAAGGTCGTTAATGGCCACAGGAAACTGTTCCTGCCAGACCTGGAACACGCCGTGGCCGCCGGTAATGAAAAACAGCTCCGCGCAGGCGTGCGTATGGAGCGTAGAGTTCCACTCGTCGCTGTATTGGGCGCTTGTCACGTACAGCAGCCGGACCTTATCGCCCGTCCCGCCGTCAGAGTCCCGGTCCTGGGGTTCCAGTATGTATTGCTGCGAACTCATCTTATGCACCTTCCCCGCCGCAAGATGATAAAATACCCCGCCACTGATTACGACATACATTATAGCGGTTTTCGTGGAATTATGCAATATCGAAAAAAAGTGGCCGGATGGCAGGAATTGTATGGGGCGGCGCTCAGTCGAATTGAACGATTTTCCCGGAACACGCCAACTTCCGGCGAACAGTTTGCACAAAGCCCCTAAAAGCACAAGATTTCTAAAAATAAGAGCAACAAAAGAATTGATTAAAGAGACCGGGTATGCCATAATGCTATATGAGCGGGGAGAGGCGTTGCCGCTCCCGAAAAAGCCCGAATTTTAAATGGAGGATTTGGACATGAAAAAGCTTCTCAGTATGACCCTGGCGCTGGCTATGGTCCTGACTCTGCTGGCCGGATGCGGCGGCGGCGGAAACAATCAGTCCGGCGGTCAGAACAACAACCAGAACAATCAGTCCCAGCAGGAAAACAACAATACCCCCGATGACACGAACACGCCCGAGGATACCAATGAGCCCGCCTCTGACGTCACCATTCAGGTGGCGGCCCTGGCTTCCGGCTACGAGGAAACCTACCCCGGCATGTGGCAGGAGGTCTGCGACGCCTTCACCGCCCAGACCGGCATCAAGGTGGAGCTCATCGTTGACAAGATGCTGGAGGACGTTATCGGCCCCTCCATGCAGGGCGGCGACTTCCCCGACGTCATTCACCTGGCTGTCGGCCGTGAGAAGGGCCTCACCGAGCAGTTCATCAAGGACCGCAACCTTGTTGACCTGACCAGCGTGCTGAGCATGACCGTGCCCGGCGAGAGCGCGAAGGTGGGCGACAAGATCGCCGGCGGCTTTACCGACACCTCCGTCACCAACCCCTACGGCGACGAGAGCAGCGCAACCTATCTGGCCCCCATGTTCTACAGCCCCTGCGGCCTCTTCTACAACACGGCCATGTTTAAGTCCGACGACAAGACCGACGAGGAGAACGCGGAGCTCTACGATCTGCCCACCACTTGGGACGAGATGTGGGAGCTGGCTGAGAGCCTGCCCGAGGGGACCTACCTCTTTACTTACCCCACCACCGGTTACTTTGACGCCTTCCTGTACGCGCTGATGTACTCCGTGGGCGGCCCCGAGTTCTACAATAAGGCCCTGCGCTATGAGGAGGGCATCTGGGATACCCCCGAGGCCCAGGAGTGCTTCGATATCATCGAAAAGCTGGCCAGCTACACCAACCCCGTCACCCCCGCCCAGGCCAACGACCAGGACTTCACCCAGAACCAGCAGCTGGTCCTGGACAACAAGGCCCTGTTTATGCCTAACGGCACCTGGATTGTGGGCGAGATGGCTGAGGCTCCCCGGGCTGATGGCTTTGCGTGGGGCATGACCGCCCTGCCCGCCGCCAAGGCCGGTGGAAACGGCGCCAGCTACTGCTGGATGGAGCAGGCTTGGATTCCCGCCGGGGCTCCCAACCAGGAGGCCGCCAAGCAGTTCGTGGCTTTCCTGTACAGTGATACCGCCTGCGATATCTTCGCCAAGGGCGGCGCTATCCAGCCCGTGCTCGGCGTGGCCGAAAACATGGAGGGCGACAACAAGATGTTCTACTCCATCTACGACAACGGCGCCGACGCCGCCATGGGCAACTTCGCCGCCTGCAAGCCGGAGGCCGGCCTGCGCTCCATCCGCGAAGTGTTCCTGGATCCCGTCAACGGTCTCGTGAACGGCTCCGTCACCAAGGATCAGTGGATCTCCGACATCAAGGCCGCCAGCGACCAGATGCGCGCCAACATTATGGGATAACAGATCGGAAGAGCGTCGTGTAGGGAAAGAGTGTCCGCGGTTGTGT
>CAMSIF010000038.1 GCA_947058885.1 uncultured Clostridia bacterium | reverse complement strand
TACACAACCGCGGACACTCTTTCCCTACACGACGCTCTTCCGATCTAGACCCGCTGCTGCGACTGTGACATCTGCGAAATTCCGGCCTGTGTCTGCCAGTGCTTCGGCTGCGACCTGACCATGGGCGACGACTGCCGCCGGGCGTTTGTGACCCTGGGCCAGTTCTCCATTGTCCGCCTGGAGCGGGATAGCCAGCTGCTGATGCCGGTCTTCGACTACTGCCTGCCCCACAAGGACTGCTCCTGCGGCGGCTGCGCCAGCGAGGACCCCTGCGAGCTGTTCCAGAACATTAACTTCCCTGTGGACGAATTTTTCCCGCCCAGCAGTCTGTGCGCCCCCGGCGACTACGAGGGAGCCAAACACTATTGCAGCTGCCATAGCTAACGCTGATATCTTTAGGGAAAGGGAAGTCAGGCGGATCTCCGCCTGACTTCCCAGTTGCAATTTGCCCTGGGAGGTGGTATAATCTCGCTGACTTCCTATCAGGAGTGATATTGGTGCGTTTTTGGAAAGCTCTCAAAAAAATTCTGCTTTTTGAACTGCTTTGGAAGCTGCTCTGCCTGGGCCTCGTCAACCCTGTCTTTCGGGACGTCTATCAGACCCGTATGGCCTCGGTAGGCCTGAATTTCAACGGCAGCGCGTTCTGGTCCTTTCTTGACCCCAGGGCAGGATTGTTGTTTCTGTTACTGTTCATCGCCACGTCGATGTTGATTTTTTACGAAATCAGTGTAATTATTAATATCACAGCTCTATGCAGGTCTGACAAGGAATTTTACTTGACAGATGTTATGAAATCTTCCTTTTGGAATCTCCGGGTTATGAAAGGATGGTCTCTGGCCCTAGGTTCCCTATATTATATTCTGCTGCTGCCGCTGCTACGGCTTGGATACGTCAACACTATGGTGCCAAGCGTTTCTATTCCAGAGTTTGTCTTCGATGAAATGCGGAAATCACAGATTGGCATGATAGGTATTCTGGCGATTCATGTGCTCCGTAACGCCGCCCATCTGCTGCTGATATTTGTCCCACCCGGTATGGTTCTGCGCTGCCAGCGGTTTGGACAAGCGGCCCGGGGGAGCCTGGACTGTTGGAAAAAAATGGGTTGGAAATACCGCCTGGCTCTAGTGGGTTACCTGATTTACTGGGAAAGAATTTTTACAGAAATAGCCCGTTTCTGGCGGCGCACGACGCTGGGCAACGACGATTTTGACGGGAAATTTCTCCAATATCTGATTTATTCGGAGGCCTTCCGTAAGGACCTGCTTTACAGGACGCTTTTGGCCGTACTGCTGACAGCGGGAATGGCAGGATTCGTATACCTGCAAACCGCTGTCTTGGAAAAAACCGGCGGAGTATGCGTCCAGCTCCAGCCTCCCTGGAATCCAGACGCGGCATCTATTCTGGACATTATGGGCTGCCGCTGGACAGCCTGTAAAGTCCGCTGGCGGCAGCGTTTTCGGAAACGCCGCTGGCAGTTAGGAACGGCGGCAGTGTTTTTTGCCTTTGCGGCGTACTTGTTCCTCAGCCTAAGCCAGCCGCTGCTGGTCCACCGTCCCATCGCTATCGGCCACCGGGGCAGTTCCTTGGCGGTAGAAAACACATTGCCAGCGATTTTGGCTGCCGGGAAGCATGGGATGGACTACGCGGAAATTGATGTTCAGCTCACCCGGGACGGCGTGCCGGTTGTGTTTCACGATGGAAATCTTCTCCGGCTGGCGGGACGCAGCGAGAGCATCGGGGATTTGGATTGGGCACAGATACAGGAAATTACGATCCATGATCTGCGCTACGACGGCGCGGCGGAGCATATTCCATCTCTCGAGGAGGTATTATTAGCGGTTTCCGACCAGACAGACATGGGACTGCTTATGGAACTGAAGCCAACCGGTTATGGCGGCATGGCTCTGGCGGAGGCGGTAATGGAGCTGGTGGAGCGATACCAATTTGAGGACCGCACCATAGTAATGTCCCTGGACTATCTCTGTCTGACGCCCATCATGGAAAAACACCCGGACTGGTGGATTGGCTATTGCGCCTACAGCGCGGTAGGGGACATTGCCGACGCAGTGTGGCGGTACGGTGTGGACTTCCTGGCGGTAGAGGAGAGTCTTATCAGCAACCGTCTGATGGGGCAGGCCCGGGAGTTAGACCTGCCAGTGTATGTGTGGAGCGTGTACGACACTGAAAAGATGCTGCAATATTTGGAAATGGGGGTTACGGGCATTATCAGCGACTACCCGGAGGAGCTCTCCCAAGTTCTGGGGGACTATATAGAGAGGCATTCCCATCTGGAATACCAACGGGAAGGAAGACCGCCGTTCAGCCAATAAAGGCTGGGCGGCGTTTTTTTGGAGTAAACTCTTGACAGAGGAAGACTACTGTGGTAGTATATACCCATCTAGACTACTGTAGTCGTACAAAAAAGGAGAAGGAATCATGGAAACAAAATTGTTTGATTCAGAATTAAAAGTAATGAGCGTTCTCTGGCGGGAGGGAGAGACCACGGCGAAGTGTATCGCCCAAACGCTGGCAGAGGAGGTGGGATGGAACCGTAACACCACCTACACACTCATCAAGCGGTGTATCCAAAAGGGCGCTATTGAGCGTCTGGAGCCCAACTTCCGCTGCCGGGCGTTAGTTTCCCAGGAGACGGTGCAGCGCGCGGAGACCGACGAACTGGTGGATAAGCTCTTCGACGGCTCAGCGGACAAGCTCTTTGCCTCTCTGTTGGGAAGAAAAAAACTCTCGGCGGAGCAAATCACGCGGCTGAAAGAAATCGTGGGAGAATTGGAATGAGGTGACGAATATGAGCCTGCTGCGTATGAGCTTCACAGGCGGCGCGTTGATCCTGGTCATTGTCCTGGTGCGGGCCCTGGCTCTGAACCGCTTGCCCAAGCGAACCTTTCTGGTTCTGTGGGCGGTGGCGGTCCTGCGGCTGCTGACGCCGTTCACGGCGGCCTCCGCACTGAGCGTCTATGCCCTGGCGGACCGCTTGCCCCCGGCTGTTCAGGCCGCGCCGCCGGAATTTGTCTCTCCAACGCCGCCGGTTGTCTCTGGAGAGCTGGGAACATTCTCCACTGTGGAAAGAAGCCAAAAACCGGAATTTCCAGTTCTTCCAGCCATCTGGCTGGCGGGGGTACTCCTATGCGGGGCGTTCTTTCTGACGGCCTATATCCGGTTCCGCCGGGCATTTTGTTCCGCCCTGCCGGTGGATGCTCCGGAGGCCCAGCGGTGGCTGGAAAATCACCCGGCGCGACGAAAAATTTCCCTTCGCCAGTGGGACCGGGCTGCCGCCCCCCTGACCTACGGCGTCCTTCATCCGGTGATTCTACTGCCAGCAAACACTGATTGGTCCGACGATGTCCGAATGGCCTGGGTACTGGAGCATGAGCTGGTCCATATCCAGCGGCTGGACGCCCTGTCGAAGCTGCTCCTCACCGTAGCCGTGTGCGTCCATTGGTTCAATCCTCTGGTCTGGTGCATGTACGCGCTGGCTAACCGGGACATTGAGCTCAGCTGCGACGAGGCGGTGGTCCGGCGGTTCGGGCTGGAACGCCGTTCCAGCTACGCCAGAGCCCTCATCAGTATGGAGGAGCAAAAGAGCGGTTTGGGCCCTTTTGCCAGCGCGTTCAGCAAAAACGCTATTGAAGAAAGGATAATTGCCATTATGAAAACCAAAAACCGGTCCCTTGCCGCCATTTTGACGGCAGCTGTCCTCATCTGCTGCGTAAGCGTGGCCTTTGCCACCTCCGCACCCGGAAAAAAGGACACTGGATTGATGGAGCGTCTCACCGTCATACCCGGCGGAGAGTTCACAGAGGAGGAAAGCCAGCGGCTTTTTTCCCTGTGGTTCGACGGCTACGAGGAAATGACGGTGGCGGACTACCAGCAGAAAATGTGGTCGCAGTGGGACAGTCCGGCGGATATAGCCCTCATTGACCGGTATGCCCAGAGCGAGGGGACCTATCAGCTGCCCGCCGGGGAGGAAGCGGAAGCCTTGGCGGCATTTCAAGATTATTTCTTCAAGGTATATTCGCTTCTGACGGGGGACGGCTGGCAGAACAGAAGTTTTTCAGACGCGGCGGAAGCCGTCCACAGTAGTATGGTGGAGTATGTCTGCTATCTGACTATCCTGGACCGCGATAAGCTGACGGTAGGGGAGTACCAGCAGACCCGCCGGGATGCGGAGGCGGCGTTCCGCCAGCTGCTGGACGGCTATACTACGGAGGAGCTGCGGGACGAGGCCAAGATGAATGCCGCTCTTACCCAAAGGATCGCAAATCTGCTAAGCGGCCTTTCTACAGAAGAACTCCACCTAAACCTTCAGTGGGGGTTTAGGCCCTTAGACCCAGCAGAGGAGGAACTCTACGCCCAGTTTTCCAGCAGTGTGGCTGCCAAGTGGGACCGCCTGCTGACTCCTTATGTGCCCTTTGGCCTCACGTACAAATTTGATGACCCGGATTTGGACGGCAACGGCCTTTCGATGCAATTTCAGGGTCATGAGATCCGGGGGATTATGGACCCCCAGGAAGGATGGATTACCGAGCACGCTGGAGATACTTCCTATGGTCCGGACGCGGTGGAGCTGTACGCAGTGTATACCGGCGGCGTCCTCACGGGACTGCGGCTGGCCACGCCGGAGGAACAGGCAGTCTTTGACTGGGAGCGGTCCGCAGTCAGCGAGGCGGCGGGACTGGGGAACCAGGAGGAACAGCGGGAGTTTCCCAACGCCACCCGAGAAGACTACGACGCTCTCTTTCGTGCCCTGTATACACCGGACTACCAACGGCTTAGTTTGAATGAATTCAACCAGCGGCTCTTGGACTGGGCCAATGAGAATGAGGACGCTTACAACCGTATAGAGTGCGACGTCATCTGGAATGACTGTGGGGTAGAGCTTACCGGGGATGAGTGGAGGTTTGTGTCTCTGACCTGCCACCAATCCGGAACAGAGAACGGCGTACAAGTAAAAAGCCTTTACACTGGAAAACAGGAGGAGGACCCTGGATTTAGCGCAAATCTTCCTATGTGGAGTCATGTGGAGAGCGGCGTAACGGCGGCATGGTGCCAGCTGTACTATGACATCTCCTACCGGATTTCCGACAAGTCCGCCGTGACGGTAGGGGAGCGGGACAACTGTGTCTCCGCCATGAAGGAGACTATCGAGCGTTTCTGGTGGGACACAGATCTAGAGGACTTGCTCCAGCTGACAGAGGCGGATGTGGTGGACCGTTTCAATATCTGGGCGGACGCAGCCAGCCAGAACGGTGTGACCTTCAACCTGGTGACAGAGGGCAACATCCACTTTGAATGTTTAGACGAACGGTCTATATTAGGGTAGAAGGCAGTCTCCCTAACGCTGTCAGAGACAAAGCCCCCGGCGGAGAACCGCCGGGGGCTGTTTTCGCTGTGACGCAATTGTTATTCGCCTTCCTGGGCGCGAAGGGCGGCTTCGTACAGCTCGTTCCGGGACAGGCCCGTTTCCGATGCCACCTGACGCACGGCGTCTTTTCGTTTTTCCCCAGACTCCAGGAGTGCCAGTACCATAGCTGCGCCCTCCTCCAAAGAGACACCAGGAGCGTCATCCGGCTCCGCGCCGGCCAACACTAAGACAAATTCGCCTTTGGGGTCGTTGTCCCGGTAGTACGCCAAAGCCTGGGCCAGAGTGGTCCGCCGGATTTCCTCATGGAGTTTCGTCAGTTCCCGGCAGAGGGCCAGGGAGCGGTCTCCAAAAGCGGCGTAGAGGTCATCCAGGGTGGCGCGAAGCTTGTGGGGGGCCTCGTAAAAAACCATTGTGCGCTGTTCGCCCTTCAAAGACTGCAAATGTTCCCGGCGGCTTTTACGGTTGACGGATAAAAATCCCTCGAAGGTAAACCGTCCTGTAGCCAGCCCGCTGGCAGCCAGGGCGCAGACCAGGGCGCAGCAGCCGGGCACAGGAACAACCGTTACGCCGTTTCCGGCGCAGAGACGGACCAGGTCCTCGCCGGGGTCGCTGATAGCGGGAGTACCGGCGTCAGTAACCAGTGCGCAGGATTCACCAGCCAGCAGGCGAGAAAGAACCGCCGGTCCAGCAGAGACGCGGTTATGCTGGTGGTAACTGACCAGATTTTTTTTCAATCCCAGATGGTTGAGGAGCTTTAGGGACACCCGGGTATCCTCAGCGGCAATGAAGTCCACAGTCTCCAGAATACCGGCGGCCCGGGGGCTCAGGTCCCCCAGATTGCCGATAGGGGTAGCTACCAGAAAGAGCGTACCGCTCATGCGAGGGCCTCTTGGGGGATGGTAAAATCGGTGGCGTTATTAAAATTGGAGTAGGTGAGGGTGACGGACATTTGGGATACGCGGAATGCCTCGCCGCCGGACTGGCCGCCCATATCCTCAAGGAGCCTGCTCATAAGGCCGTTGATAACGCTGGTCATGTCCATGTGAAGCTGGAGGGGATAGAGTTCCTCCTCTCCGATCCAGAGGGCCACGGAGATATCATCCAGTCCGTCGAGCATTTCGGATAATGTTTCCTGATCCATGCTCATATTGGCGGTAAGGGAGTCCAGCGCGCCGGATTTCAGCATAACCTCCCGCATGGCGTCTCCGGAAATCACGCCGGTATACTTGTAGGCACTGACGCCGCCGAGTTCCTCAACACCCTCCTGCGTCAGGCTGGATGCGCTGGTGATATAGTAGTCCATATCCCCGCTGAAATCGTACTCCTCCAGCTGGCTGGCGGCAGCGGTCTCGCTGTGCCACTGCTGGCCGTCGTAGGTATACATGGCATAGGTTCCCTCACCGGTTTCCTCAGCGTAGAGGACAGCGGACAGCGAGCCGAGTGCGCCCATGTCCATGGACATGTCCATCTTCAAGCGCGAGGGACTGGTAAAGACGCTGGTTTCCATGGTGGTAACGGTCTCTAGGGTCTCTCCCATCACTTCCATATCCATAGTCATTACCATCTTTGCGTCCATGCTGGAGACATTTTGGATATTTTTCTGCGCGGCCGCCAGCGGGTCTGACCCGGAACAGGCGGCAAGACACAGGGCCAACAGAGCGGCCAGCAGTCCGAGACAGTTTTTTTTCTTCATGGGTGGTTCATCTCCTACTAAAAATTTGGGGGAACGCTGCTTCTATTCTACCACTGTCAGGGCGGTTTGGCAAGGCTATGCCCGCAGAAGCCTGCGGCAGGCGGCGGCCAGCTCGTCCAAGGTAGCGCAGGGCACCATCTGACAGAGGGCCAGCATAGTCTGGATACTGCGGATATAGGGCCATTTTCGTTGTGGGATGGGGTTGAGCCAGAGGACACGCCCCGCCTGCCGCTTCGCCTCCAGAAGGGCCCGGGCGGCCCGGGGAATGTCAATTGTTTTGGTGTCGGAGAGGATGAGCAGGGTAGCGGAGGGTCCTAGAACCGCAGGCCGGCGCTGGCAGAGGTATTCCAAGGCGGAGCCCAAATCCGTACCTCTTCCGTAGAGGCCGGAGGAGCGGACGTAATCCCGGAAGGCGTCCATATTCTGCAAAGCAAAGGGGTCCACCAGCCGTACCTCCTCGGAAAAGAGGAAGGTTTGGGAGGACTCAGAAAAATCGCTCATGGACTTAATAAACCGCAGCGCGAACTCAGAGAACTGGAGCATGGAGCCGGAGACGTCGCATAGGAGGACCAGCCGTTTTCTTCTGCGGATTTTTCGCCGGTAGGCCAGCTTGGGAAAGGAACCGCCGGTCTCCAGCCCCTTGCGGATGGTGCGGCGGAAATCCAGCTTGCCGCTGTGTCCGGTTTTCTGCCGCTGGCGGGAGAGCTGAGCGTCCAGCTGGCGGGAGATGGAGGCGATAAGGGCGGCGGCCCGGGGGATGTCGGCATCTGAAAACTGGGAGATATCCCGGTAGAGGAGGGCCAGGTCCGGGTCGGCCTCCTGGCCGTGGGCGGCGGCATCCTCCATGACCATCTGCTGCTCCAGAAGGAAGCGCATAAAGACGGAGCGGATAAAATTGCTGTAAAGCCTGGGACTGCGCTCCAAATTGCTCTTGGTTTTCTCCAGCATCTGGCGCAGCTGTTCCCGCTTGTCCTCTCCCATTTGGACGTAGACCTCCTGGAGGTCTTCCCGCAGATCCATAGATTTTCCGCCCACTTGCAGCTCTTGGGCGGCCTCCTCACGGCGGCGGGCCAATTCCTGGGCTTCAGCCTCGTGCTTGCGCCGGAGGGCATCCCGTTTTTCCACGCTGACAAAAAAATTGTCGAAAGCCCGCTGGAAGACCATCTGCTCCTCCCGGCTCTTTGCGTACACGGTCTGCAAGGCGTCCCGGACGCCCTCCCGGTCCGTCAAATCCCACCCGGAGAGGATTTCACAGGCGTCCGCCGTCTCCCGCAGGCCCACCGCAAGCCCCTGATGGCGCAGTAAGGCGGAAAACTCCGCCAGCTTCTCTAGATAGACGTTCATGCTTGTCCACAATGTCCGCAATGGGCGTGGTCGTGTCCGCAGACATGGGAGGTCTGACCAGAGAGGACCGCCATACCGGCCTCCAAATCTTCGCTTCCTTTGAGGACGAAACCCAGGGTTTCCCCGGCGGCCTCCGGCGTCAGGTCGCTGATTCCCAGGGCCTCCAGGGCGGACACCCAGTCCAGGGTCTCGGCGATGGAGGGCTTTTTCAGGATAGACCCGCTCTCCCGCAGGCTGTGGACAGCCTGTGCCGCCTGGACGGCCAGTCGCTCGTTAATATGGGGCAGCTTAGCGCGGATAATTGTCACTTCCTTTTCCACGCTGGGATAAGGGATATAGAGGTAGGCGCACCGCCGCCGGAGGGCTTCGCTGAGGGGGCGCGTGCGGTTGGAGGTGAGCACAACAAAGGGGATAGATTTTGCCTGTATAGAACCTACCTCCGGAATGGTAACCTGCATTTCGCTGAGCAGCTCCAGCAAAAACGCCTCAAATTCCTCGTCCGCCTTATCAATCTCGTCAATGAGCAGCACCACGGGCTTCTCTGACCGGATAGATTGCAGCAGGGGCCGCTGGAGCAGGTATTCGTCGCTGAAGAGGGACTTGGTGAGGGTGTCCGGGTCCTGACGGTTCATATGCACCTGAATGCTGAGCAGCTGCTTCTGGTAGTTCCACTCATAGAGGGCCTTGCTTTCGTCCAGACCCTCGTAACACTGCAAGCGCACCAATTCCCGGTCCAGGGCGGCGGCCATGACCTTAGCCACCTCGGTTTTGCCCACGCCAGCCGCGCCCTCAATCAGCAGGGGACGGCCCAGCTTCAGGGCCACCAGCAGGGTAGTAGCCATGCTGCTGTCGTAGATATACCGGCAGGCGTCCAGCTTGGCTTTCAGGGATGAGATATCCATAGGGAAAAGCCTCCTTGTTAATGATTTAACAGTATTTTGCCAAAATCATAACATACTGCCCAGGAAATTGCAACCAGGACTTTCCATTTTCCCTTCCTCGTGGTAGAATAGGCGGGAAACCACCTGTGGAAAAATAAACGCGAAGGAGAAACATGATATGCAGGCAGAACTCAAGTGGTTGACAGACCCCACAATATTCCAGGTGAACCGCCTGGACGCCCATTCCGACCACGTAAGCTACGCCCCCGGCGACGGCCTGTTCGCCGGAGTCTCGTCCTTGCGCCAGTCCTTGGACGGACGCTGGCTCTTTACCTGGAGCAGAAATCCGGCCCAGCGTCCAGCGGATTTTTGGCGGGAGGGCTTTGACGTATCCGGCTTTGGTACTATCCAAGTACCAGGGCATATGGAGATGCAGGGCTGGGGACAGATTCACTATACCGACACCCTATACCCCTGGGACGGTCACGCGGAGGTCCAGCCGCCGGAGATTGACTGGGAGGACGCTCCGGTAGGCAGCTATATCCGGGAATTCGACCTTGCGCCTGGTCTCCGGGGCCAACGGGTCTGCGTCAGCTTCCAGGGGGTGGAGCAGGCGGCCTACGTCTGGCTTAATGGACAGTTTGTGGGCTACGCAGAGGACTCCTTTACCCCGTCGGAGTTTGACCTCACGCCCTTTGTGAGAGAAACGGGCAACCGTCTCTGCGTGGAGGTCCACAAGCGTTGCAGCGGCGGCTGGCTGGAGGACCAGGACTTCTTCCGGTTCAGCGGTATCTTCCGCTCTGTATACCTCTACGCCAAGCCAGAGCTGCATTTGGAGGATATGTGGCTGCGAACGGGCCTCCTGGAGGACAACCGCACCGGAACTCTCTCCATCCGCCTGCGTCTGAGCGGAGAGACGGAGGGAATGGCGGTTAAATGTCTGATAACCAATCCGGCGCGGCAGACACTGCTTGATGAAGTATTGGAGCTTCGCCGGGAGGGAGACTATTATTATAGTAGGGACTTTCAATTTGCGGATATCCTTCCCTGGAGCCATGAGTCCCCCAATCTCTATCAAGTCCTGTTCACCCTCCAAACGGCGGGCGGAGCCGTGACGGAAATCATTCCCTACAACGCTGGTTTCCGCTGTTTCGGATTGAAGGACGGCCTAATGCTGCTCAACGGCAAGAGAGTGGTATTTAACGGTGTCAACCGCCATGAGTGGAATCCGGGCAAGGGCCGCGCCATTGGTCCAGAGGACATGGAGGCGGCGATAGCGGTATTCCGCCGGAATAATATTAACGCCGTGCGCACCAGCCACTATCCCAACCAGACGCTCTGGTACCATCTCTGCGACCAAAACGGCATCTATATGGTGGATGAAGCCAACCTGGAGACCCACGGTACCTGGAACGCGGGCCATACGGAACCGGCCTGGGATGTCCCCGGAAGCCGTCTGGAGTGGCGCGAGTGCGTGGTGGACCGGGCCCGGAGCATGTTTGAGCGGGACAAAAACCATCCGGCGATTCTCTTCTGGTCCTGCGGCAACGAGTCCTACGCGGGGGAGAATATTCTTGCTATGGCGAACTATTTCCGGCAGCAGGACCCCAGCAGGCTAGTCCACTACGAGGGATGCGTCCAAAACCGGGCGTTTTCCGGCTGCACGGACGTGGAGAGCCGCATGTACGCCACGCCGGAGGCTGTGCGCAAATACCTGGAGGACCGTCCGGAAAAGCCGTTTTTGCTGTGTGAATACATGCATTGCATGGGCAATTCCGTGGGCGGTATGGAGAGCTATATCCATCTTGGAGAGGAGTTCCCCCAGTACCAGGGCGGATTTATCTGGGACTATATGGACCAGGCCCTCTGGCGCACGGACTGCGCTGGACACCGGACATTAGGTTACGGCGGCGACTTCGGCGACCGGCAGAGCGGCTACAGCTTCAGCGGCAACGGCATCGTTACGGCGGACGGCAGGGAAAAGCCCGCCATGCAGGAGGTCCGCTACTGGTATGCCAGCCAGGAGGCCCGGGAGGCCCATGACGCCGCTAACCGCCGGGCGGAGGAGCTTCTAACTCTTCCAGCGGCGGCGGAAAAGAAAACCCCGCTGCGAGTCACCCATGGAGACGGCGCATTGGGGGTAAAGGGCGAGGATTTTGAAATCCTGTTCTCCCGTTATGACGGCGGCCCAGTATCTCTGATAAGCGGGGGACGGGAATGGCTTTGGCGCGCACCCCGTCCGGCCTATTGGCGTGCGCCCACGGAAAATGACCGGGGGTGCCGGTATGCCTGGGAGGGAGCGGTCTGGTCGGCGGCAGACGCCTGGCAGCGGTGTACGGATTTCCAAATTCTGTCGGAGAGCGAGCGGCAGGTATCGGTACGTTACACCTACACGTCCCCCGTCATGCCGGACCTCTTAACGGAAATCACCTATACGGCAGACGCTTCCGGCTATCTGGAGGTATCCTGCCTCTATCACGGCGGCCCCGGCAGGCCGCAGATGCCCCTGTTCGGACTGCGCTTCGCCACGCCGGAACCTCTGGAGCAGACGAGCTGGCTGGGCCTGTCTGGGGAAACCTATCCGGACAGGAAGAAGGGCGGCGTATACGGCTGGCATCGGGAGTGTCCGGAAATTCCATACTATCTGGTTCCCCAGGAGTGCGGCTGTCATACAGATACCCGCGCGGCGTTACTGTACAGCCGTGACGGCAGTGAGCTGGCACTGGAGATGGGGGAGAAGCCGTTTGCCTTTTCCGCCATTCCGTATACGCCCTGGCAGCTGGAGCAGGCGGCCCACCGGGAGGAACTGCCTCCGCCGGTACGCACAGTGGTGACCGTCTGCGGCGCTATGCGGGGCGTAGGAGGTATTGACAGTTGGCGAAGCGACGTGGAACCCGCATACCGGGTGGCGTCGGAGAAAGATATCGCGTTTTCATTCCGGGTAAGGCTGTAAACCACCGGAAGAAACGGAAACAACGCCTGAACCCTAGGGTTCAGGCGTTGTTCATCTTTGGATTAATAGAAACGCTTATTGCGGTTCTTGCGAGCGGCTTCAGACTTCTTGCGGCGCTTAACACTGGGGCTTTCGTAATGCTCCCTGCGGCGGACCTCCGCCAGAACGCCGGCCTTGGCACAACTGCGCTTAAAACGCTTGAGCGCACTGTCCAGGGACTCGTTCTCTTTGACGTGAACCTCTGACATCTATCTTCCCTCCCTCCGATGTATCCGGCTAATCCAGGATACTCTGTAGGGCCATCAAATGGCTTAATGAAAGATAGTATACCCATTTTCAGGTGATTTGTCAAGACCGAATTATACAAAAGATACGGAAAAAGATAAGAAATTGACAGGGGGAAATGGGCATGATATATGAATTCTGTAAAAAAAACGGGGAATCTGGACGCCACCTGGGGGCGGGGCGGCATCCGGGAGCGTGTTATTCAGCGTCCAGCAGGTGCATGACGCTGACCTCATAGGCGGTTCGTTCCTGGGGTGTGCCGTCCACCATCTTTGTATATGTACGGCTCTGGACACGGCCCTCCAGGAACAGTTCGCTGCCCACGTCCATGCGTCCTGTCATCATAGCCACCTGGCCCCAGGCGATACAAGGGAGGTAATCGGCTCTGCCGTAGCGGCGGTTCACGGCCAGCATCATGTCGGAGATGCAGCGGCCCAAGGGAGTGCGGCGAAGGACAGGGGGTTTGCAAAGGACGCCCCGGAGTTGGATATAGTTGAGGTCTTCATCCACCGTTTCCTCCAGGGTTCTGGCGAGGACAGAGATGACCAATTTGCTGCCCACGCCGCTTTTGTTGTTAAAGGAGCGCAGCTGTCCTTCCAGGGTCAGCTGTTTGCCGCCGATGGGCAGAAGGGGGTCCAGCAGATTGCCGGTAGCGATGACATGCAGGGTATCGGTCTGACCGGAGAGCCGGCGAACGGAGAGCGGGAAGCGGTAGAACCGCTGTCCGTGATTTTCATGGGATAGTTCGGGTTCGCTGGCGGCTGTGCCCCGCAGCTGTACTAGATTGCGTGTATCCTCCATATGTACGTCCACCTCATTCGTAGTCCGGGAAAAAGACCCGGCTGAGGGTACACTATGCGGCGGAGGAGGAAAATATGCGGAAAAAGCAGTGTATGAAATTTAAATCTCTGCGGAAACTAGGGAGGAAAGCGAGGGATTGTCAATGGAAGAAGAAACTAAAACAACGAAGAGCACAGAGGAGGACCAGGACGCGGCTCCTGACCAACAGCGGCTGGTAGATTTGGGGTCGGCGGTGAACCGCTCGAGCCGGGGGAATATCTATACGCTGACGATTGTAGGGCAGGTGGAGGGCCACCAGGTATTGCCGGAGACGGCGAAGGCGACGAAATATGAACATGTGATGCCGCTTCTGGCGAGTTTGGAGCAGAATGAGGAGATAGACGGTATTTTGCTTTTGCTGAACACGGTAGGCGGGGATATTGAGGCGGGGCTGGGAATTGCGGAACTCATCAGCGGTATGCGCAAACCGACGGCAAGTCTGGTGCTGGGTGGGGGACACTCTATTGGCGTACCGCTGGCGGTGGCGCCAAAGGTGAGTATGATAGTGCCTTCGGCGTCCATGACCATCCATCCGGTGCGGATGAACGGGACTGTGATTGCCGCTCCGCAGACGTTCAACTATTTTGAGCGGATACAGGAACGGATTGTGAGTTTTGTGGCGAAAAATAGCCGTATCAGTAAGGAAAAGTTTCTGAATCTTATGTTAAAGACTGGGGAAATGGCGGCGGATGTGGGGAGTGTGATATATGGAGAGGAAGCGGTAGAGCTTGGGTTAATCGACCGGATTGGCGGTTTGAGCGACGCGTTGGACTGCCTGTATGAGCAGATAACGGAAGCAAAGGAAAAAGAATAAAAGTTTTGGGCCGCCTTTTACAAAAGGCGGCGGGTCCAGGGCGGAGCCCTGGCGGGTTTGGGCAGAGCCCAAAAGCAGGAATTACGAAAAACCCCTTGCCAGCGGCCTCCTGCCGTGGTATACTAAACCAGTATCGGTCTGGAAACGGAAGACCATCGGCAGAGAGGAGGAGCGGGCATGGCGGATAACGAGGAGTTGGAGGAGCGTCAAGGGGAAGAAGCCGCAGAAGTTACGGAAGCGGCGGCTGAGACGGCAGAGGCGTCTCCAGCGGCGGGGGAAGCCGGAGAAGAAGCCGCGCCGGAGGGTGATGCTCCTGGCGAGGGTGAGGAGAAAACAGAGGAACCGGCAAAACCTGAGGAGAAGAAATCCAGGGTCAAGGGATTAGGTAGGAAAATCCTGATGACCATTTTGTATTTGCTATTGGTTGTGGTCGTTCTGGTCGAGGTGTATCTGTGGTTCCTTTATGACACACTGGCACCGGCAGGGGAAGAGGAGGATGGGCAGCAACAGCCCCAGCAGACGGTGATGTCCTCTTCCTACGCCAATTGGGACGGGTCGTTCCGGCCATCAGACTGGCCGGAGGCAGAGGCGGTTTATTCAGGTATTCCGCCGGAGCAGTTTGGCGAGGCGGAAGAGGATGACCAGGGTGAATCCACAGAGCCTACGGAGCCTACAGAACCGTAAATGGAAAATGGAAGCCAGGAGGGGGTGTCCGCTCCTGGCTTTTTGCTGGAAAAATCTTGTGAAGGGGAGGCGGGTTTGGTATGTGGGCTTATATTTGCAGTCAAAACCTTGATTTTTCTCATAGACTAGTATACAATAGCAACACCAAATTGAAAACCAAGGAGACAGATCGTGGATAAAAGATTGGAACGCATCCTGCCGCAGGTGCAAAAACCAGCCCGCTACGTGGGCGGCGAATATAACGAGGTCCATAAGGACCCGAAAAATGTAGAGGTTCGATTTGCCTTCTGCTTCCCTGACACTTATGAGATTGGCATGAGCAATCTAGGGTACCGGATTCTCTATGGCGTGCTCAACGAAATGCCGGGGGTGTGGTGCCAAAGGGCGTTCGCGCCCTGGCCGGATATGGAGGCGGAAATGCGTTCGGCCCAGATTCCTCTGTGCGCCCTGGAGTCGGGGGAGCCTATCGGAGATTTTGATATTGTAGGATTTTCCATTGGCTACGAGATGGCTTATACCGCAGTGCTGAACATGCTGGATTTAGGGGGAATTCCCCTTCGCGCGGAAAAAAGGCCGTCTCTGACGCCGCTGGTTATTGCGGGCGGCACGGCCATGTACAATGCGGAACCTATTGCGGATTTCATAGATTTGGCCCTTATCGGGGAAGGGGAAGAACTCCTGCCGGAACTGGTAAACCTTCTGCGCAGGGCAAAAAAGGAAAACTGGAGTAAACCGCAGTTTCTACGGAGCGCGGCGCAGACTGAGGGCGTCTATGTTCCGTCCCTATACGATGTCGCGTATAAAGAGGACGGGACCATCCAGTCCATTACTCCGCAGGACGGCGCACCGTCCAAGGTCTATAAACGGGTGGTCCACGATATGGACAAATCCTATTTTCCTGCAAAGACAATTGTTCCTTCTACGGAGATTGTCCATGACCGGGTAACCCTGGAGCTGTTTCGCGGGTGTATACGGGGGTGCCGGTTCTGTCAGGCTGGCTATGTGTACCGTCCGGTGCGGTGCCGGAGTAAAGAACAGCTTGTCCAGCAGGGAGAGGAGGCTCTCCGGGATTCCGGCTACCAGGAGGTGACCCTTAGTTCTCTGTCCACCAGCGACTATCCTGAGCTGACCGCCCTCTGCGACGGCCTGGAGAAATATTGCAGTCAAAATCATGTGAATCTCTCTTTGCCATCCCTTCGCGCGGATAATTTTTCTATGGAACTGATGCAGCGGCTGCAAAAGGGACGTAAGGCTGGACTAACCTTTGCGCCGGAGGCAGGAACACAGCGGCTTCGGGACGCTATCAATAAGAACGTGACCGAGGAAGACCTGACCAACAGCCTTCGTACAGCTTTCTCCGGAGGGTGGAGCGCGGTGAAGCTATACTTCATGCTGGGCTTGCCCACAGAGACGGACGAGGATGTGCTGGGCATAGCAGAGATAGCGAACCACGCGGTCCATACCTGGCGGGAGTACGCTTCCAATAAAAACCGCGGCCTGCGGCTGACAGTATCAACATCCTGGTTTGTACCTAAGCCCTTCACTGCCTTTCAGTGGGAAGCCCAAATTCCTTTGGAGGAATATGAGCGCAGAGTGAAGCTTTTGCGGGAAGCCATGACGGCAAAGGCGGTAACCTACAACTGGCACGACGGCGACACCAGTTTCATCGAGGCCGTTCTGGCTCGCGGGGACCGGCGCATAGGCAAAGTACTGGAAGCCGTAAGCCGTAAAGGTTCTTGCCTTGACGCCTGGAGCGACTATTTTGACCTGAACCGCTGGCTGGAAGCCTTTTCAGAATGCGGTTTGGACCCGGCGTTTTACGCCTCACGCCAGCGGGAAAAGGACGAGATTCTGCCCTGGAGCGTTATCAGTTGTTTTGTTTCGGACGAATATCTCTGGCGTCAGCGGGAGCTGGCGTACCAGTCCAAGGCCACCCCGGACTGCCGGACGGCGTGCAGCGGCTGCGGGGCTAACGTAGTGGAAGGAGGGGAGTGCTATCATGGGTAAGCTGCGCCTGCGGTTTGCCAAGGAGGGCCGCGCTGTGTACATTTCGCACCTGGACCTTTTGCGTACTTTCCAGCGGGTATTTCTGCGGGAAGGGCTGGTGGTACGCCACTCCCAGGGCTTTCATCCCCACCCGATTTTATCATTTGCACTGCCGCTGTCCGTGGGACAATCCAGCATATGCGAGCTCCTGGATTTTGAGGTCGAAGAGGCTTTGGATGGGCAGGGTATGGCGGAGGCCCTGAACCGGTATATGCCGGAAGGTATTCGGGCATTAGAATGTTATGTCCCTGTCCGTCCAGTGCGTGAACTGGCGAAATTATCCTGTGAAGTAGATTTCCTTTACGATGCCGGTGTTCCGGATAATGCTGGAGAACAAATCGCTGAATTGCTGGCTAGGGAAAGCGTAATGATTCAAAAGCGCACTAAACGAAAAACTCTGGCGGACATAGATATCCGCCCCTTGCTTCACAGTCTGAAGGTAACGGAAGAACCTGGATTTTTACGCCTGAACGCAGTGGTCTCAGCCCAAAATCCAGGTATGAACCCTGCGCTGCTGGCTGCGGCGGTGGAGCGGCACGCCCCAACTTTAAAGGCGGATTTTGTCCGCGTCCGGCGTCTGGAAACTTTGGACGAATCCGGGGGAATATTCCGCTGAAATCTTTTGAAACAGAGCAATAGGAGTTGATAGGCATGTCAACAGAAAAAGCCTGGCTGGCCCGCTGCGCGGCAGTGATTCCATCCCTTGCACCGGATACGGCTCTGCCTGACTACGTCACTGCCCTTCTGGCGCGCGGCTTTGGCCAAGTGGTGGTCGTGGATGACGGCAGCGGCCCTTCCTATGCCGGTATTTTTGCTTCGCTGGAGTCTTTGGAGGGCTGTACGGTTCTGCGTCACGAGGTCAACCATGGTAAGGGGCGTGGGCTGAAAACGGCATTCGGCTATATTTTAGGCCGTCCGGACTGGGAAGGCATGGCGGTAGTCACGGCGGACGCCGACGGACAGCACAGTGTAGAAGATGTCTGCCGGGTTGCGTTGGAGACGCTGGAGCGGCCGGATGGTCTTGTCTTGGGGGCGCGTGACCTGACCCAGGCCCATGTCCCTGCCAAATCGAAGGCCGGAAACCGGGCCACCAGTCTGGCGTTCCGCGTACTGTACGGGCCATACCTGCCGGATACGCAGACAGGACTGCGGGGCAGATTGTGTCAAAAGTCTGCCCATTTGTTAAAAAATATGGTATAATTA
>CAMSIF010000037.1 GCA_947058885.1 uncultured Clostridia bacterium | reverse complement strand
GGTTTCAGGATATGACAAGAATACTTTTCGTCTGCCACGGCAACATCTGCCGCAGTCCAATGGCCGAATTTGTGATGAAGGATTTGGTGAAAAAGGCTGGACTGGAGAGCCAGTTCCATATTGAGTCCGCCGCCACCAGCACGGAGGAGATTGGCAACCCGGTCTATCCCCCAGCCTGCCGCAAACTGGCGGAGCATGGCATCGGCTGTGCCGGCAAAACGGCTCGCCAGCTGAAGAACAAGGATTACGATCAGTACGACCTCCTGATTGGAATGGATCAGCCTAATTTTCGCAACATGCACCGCATCTGCGGCGGTGATCCAGATGGTAAAATACACCTGCTAGCGGAGTTTTCCGACCGGCCCAAGGCAGAGGTCGCCGACCCGTGGTATACCGGGGACTTTGAGCAGACGTGGCAGGATGTGCTGGCTGGGTGTAAGGGACTCCTGGATAGCTTGCGGGAATAAAATATCTGTTTTTATGCTCCTAACATAAAAACAGCGTAAAAGTCTGATAGTACAAGCCAAATTTTAGGAAGGTGTATCAATATCCACGCAGTCTGGACAATTTTTTTGTATAAGGAAAATATTGAAAAAACGGCGGATTGGGTATACTATAAAATATGCATCAGAAAAACTGATGTTTACTAAACAGACAGGAGGGACGAACATGGCTCGACCCAAAAAGACACCCGACACGCAGCCGGCCGCCGTACCCGCAGCTGCGGCTTCTGCAAAGGCAAGCACCAAGAAAGCCCCTGTGGAGAAGGTGGAAGAAATTTACCTCCAGGCGGGCGGCGAGGAGTGGAACATTTCCGATTGCCGGGAGCGCGCGGCAGCGGCCTATACGGCTGCCGGACACAGAGCCTCCAGTATCAAGAAGTTGGTCTTATACATTAAGCCCGAAGAGCGCAAAATGTATTATGTTATCAATGACAAGGAAAACGGAAGCATTGATCTGTAAAAAAGAGGGAGAGGGCTGTGGCTGTCCACGCGGGCAGACCCAACCCTCTCTTTGTTTTAAAGGAAACTTATTGCGCGGCGCGCTTATGCGCTGCCAGCAGGATGCCAATAATCATCACCGCGCCCAGCAGCAGGCAGACGGCCGCGTTCTGTACAAAACCCGCAATGATATAGCATATAAAGCTCACCGCCGCCACGGCCACAGCGTAGGGAATCTGGGTAGACACGTGGAGCACGTGGACGCAGCGGGCCCCGGCGGAGGACATGATAGTCGTATCGCTGATCGGGGAGCAGTGGTCGCCGCAGACCGCGCCCGCCAGACAGGCGGAGATGCCGATATAGAGCATGGGGTCGTCCGCGCCGAACAGGCGGGAGACTATCGGGATGAGGATACCAAAGGTACCCCAGCTGGTTCCGGTAGCAAAGGCCAGCAGACACCCTACCACAAAGATGACAGCGGGCAGGAACCGCGCCAGGCCGGGAGCCGCGCTCATCATCAGGCCCTCCACGTAGGAAGCGGAACCCAGCAGGTCGTTGGAAATGTTTTTCAGAGACGCCGCCAGGGTGAGGATCGTGATAGCGGGCACCATGGCGATAAAGCCCTGCGGTACGCACTCCATGGCCTCTTTGAAGGTGACCAGCTTCCGGAGCATCATGTAGATGACGATGACAACCAGCGAAATGACAGCTCCCCAAGGCAGACCCACCGTGGCGTCGGTATTGCCAAAAGCGCCTGCGAAATTCCCGGCGTAGTCCGTACCGCCCCAAATATCCACGCCAAAGAAGCCCCCTACATAAATCAGTCCCACCACAGAAACAGCCACCAGCACGGCAATAGGCAGAATCAGGTCCAGCACCCGGCCTCTGGGGTTGGCGGACGCCTCCAGCTCGTCTACGCGCTCGTTTGTGGAAAAGAGGTCGCCCTTCTCCAGAGCGTTGCGCTCGTGGAGGGCCATGGGACCGAAATCCGCCTTCAGCAGCACCATGCCAATGACGAACACAAAGGTCAGCAGAGAATAGAAGTTGTAGGGAATCGCCCGAATAAACAGCTCAATGCCGGACAGGCCCGTACCCTCGGTGTAAGAGGCCACGGCGGCGGCCCAGGAGCTGATGGGCGCGATCATACATACTGGGGCGGCGGTGGCGTCGATGAGGTAACTCAGCTTGGCCCGGGAAATCCGGTGGCTGTCCGTCACCGGCAGCATGACGCTGCCCACGGTGAGACAGTTGAAATAATCGTCAATGAAAATCAGTACACCCAGAGCGAAGGTGGCCAGCTGAGCTCCGGCCCGGGTTTTGATGTTGGCCTTTGCCCAGCGGCCGAAGGCGGCGGAGCCGCCGGATTTGTTAATCAACGCCACAATGGCGCCGAGAATGACCAGGAACAGAAAAATACCGGCTGTACCCTGGATAGCGGCGATAATGCCGTCGCTGACCACATGGTCCACCGCAGTGGAGAACGAACCGCCGCTGGCCAGAATTGCGCCTATGGTGATGCCGAGGAAAAGGGAGGAATAGACCTCCTTGGTGATAAGGGCCAGGCCGATGGCTACGATAGGCGGCACCAGTGCCCAAAAGGTGGCTGCGGTCTCCACGCCGCTGGCCGCAACGGCTGCCGCCATAATCAGCACGGCTGCCGCTGCGGCAATGGTGATAATGCTCTTTGTTTTCATGATGTGCGCTCCTCCTAAAAAGAAAAATACAGCCATGACGCAATCATGACTGTACGCACACTTCTCCCGCGACAGCATGACAGCTCTCCACTTTCGTGACAGTCCGGCGGATGTTCTCCGACGGCCCAGCTGTCCGCTCCCTCAGACACGGAGCGAACGCTTCGGCGGCGGTCCCTTTCCCCTCCCTGGTGTCTGCCAGGGGCTGGAGGGTACTATTGACAGCCGCGCCTCTATCATGGTCCATTATGCGTTTCCCAGCGTTTTCGCGGAGAAACTTGTCCCTTATTGTAGCGTAAAAATGGAAAATGTCAAGAGTTTTTTTGAAAGAGGGGATATTTTGTCTCTAAGCAAAACCAGCCGCACGACGCTTTCGCGTTATGCGGCTGGCCTGTTTCAAACATTTTTTACAGTCGTGTCCTATTAATTTTCGCGGTCATAGGCGAGGTACGCGCCCTTCATAGGAGACTCCGCCAGGTCGGAGAATAACCGGAGCACACCCCGCTTATACTTGACCGGCTTGGGCGTCCAGTTCTTTCTGCGCTCCGCCAGGATAGCGTCCATTTCCTCCGGCGTTTTTCGTTCTCCCTTGATCCCGACGATGGCGAGAATCCGTTCTTTTACATCCAAATGGATGAGGTCTCCCTCCTCCACCAGGGCGATGGGACCGCCCGCCTGAGCTTCCGGGCTGCAATGACCGATTACCGGACCTGTGGATGCCCCGGAGAAACGTCCGTCAGTGATGAGGGCGATGCTGCGGCCCAGCTCCTTGTCAGAGGAAATGGCCTCGGAGGTGTAGAACATCTCCGGCATACCGGAACCCTTGGGGCCTTCATAGCGGATAAATACCGCGTCCCCCGGCTTAACCCGGTGGTGAAGCACTGCGTCGATGCACTCCTCCTCGCTGTCAAAGGGCCGGGCGTTCAGTACGGCGGAAAACATCTCCTTTGGACAGGCGGTGTGCTTGATGACCGCGCCTTCAGGGGCCAGATTGCCCTTGAGAACGGCAATGGAGCCGTCGGTTCCGATGGCCTTGCTGAAGGGCCGGATAATGTCCTCTCTTGTAAGGCTGACATGATATTTCTTGTTGGCCTCCTCCAGCCACTTCTGGCAGCGTTCGTAGAAGCCGTTCTGTTTCAGTTCCTCCAGATTTTCCCCAAGCGTTTTGCCTGTGACGGTCATCACGTCCAAATGCAGCGCGCTCTTGATTTCCTCCATAATAGCGGGCACGCCGCCGGCGTAATAGAAGAACTCGGCGGGCCAGCGTCCGGCGGGGCGTACATCCAGCAGGTAACGGGCCCCCCGGTGAAGCCGGTCAAAGGTGTCTCCGGTGATTTCGAGGCCGTACTCGTGGGCAATAGCCGGAATGTGGAGCAGGCAGTTGGTGGAGCCGGAGATAGCCGCGTGGACCAGAATGGCGTTCTCAAAGCTGTCCATGGTCACGATATCCGAAGGCCGCATATTCTCCATATGGGCCAGTTTGACCGCCTGCTCTCCGGCCCGGCGGGCGTACTCCAGCAGGTCAGGACTGGTGGCGGGCAGCAGCGCGCTGCCCGGCAGGGCCAGGCCCAGCGCTTCCGCCATAATCTGCATGGTGGAGGCGGTGCCGATAAAGGAGCAGGCCCCGCAGCTGGGACAGGCGTTTTCCTTGGCCCAGCAGAGCTTGGCCTCGTCAATCTCCCCCCGCTCAAACATGGCGGAGTACATACCCAGCTGTTCCAGGGTGAGCATGTCGGGTCCCGCAGCCATAGTGCCGCCGGTGACCACCACAGAGGGGATATTTACCCGGGCAAGGCCAATCAGGTTGCCGGGCATACCCTTGTCGCAGCTGGCCAGGTACACGCCCGCGTCAAACGGGGTGGCGTTGGCCTGGATTTCAATCATATTAGCGATCATCTCCCGGCTGGCCAGGGAGTAGTTGATGCCGTCGGTACCCTGACTCTCTCCGTCACAGATGTCCGTGCAGAAATAGCGGGCCCCATGGCCGCCCGCCGCCGCGATGCCTTGGCAGGCGGCCTCCACCAGCTTATCCAGGTGTCCGGAGCCGGGGTGACTGTCCCCAAAGGTACTCTCCACAAAAATCTGTGGCTTTTCCAGGTCCTCCGGCTTCCAGCCCGTACCCAGGCGCAGCGGGTCCAGTTCTGGGGCGATTTTACGCATTTTTTGGCTGATGAGCATATTGTTACTTCCTTCCTGATTGCTTATTCCGCTTTCCAAAGTCCCAGCGCGGGCGTTCCCACATAATAGATTTCCTCCCCATCGGGCAGGATATTCCATCCGTCCCGCAAAACCCGGGGATCATAACGCCTCGCGGTTTCCTCATAGTCCGCCCACTGATAGCCCACACCCTCCACTTCCTCGCGGGACAGATTTTCCGGCTTGGTGGCGTAGGTGATAGTGAAGCGTCCGTCGCTGGAACCCTGGATAAGGTGGGCCGCGCTCATAAGACGGCCCTCAAAGGCCCCCTGGCGGTACAGCTCTAAAATGTGGTCTCTGCCGGTGTAGCCGTACCTGCGGGTCATCTGGTCCATTTCCTCATTTTCCCCGAATGCCCGAATGCCCGGGGCCAGCAGAATCAGTTCGCCGCCGTCAGCCACGACCATGCGAGTGCGGTAAACGCCTTTATTTCCCACCCAAGTGGTTTTCAGTTCGTCGGGGTCCAGGTAGGCCACCACCTTTTTTGCCCGGCGGGATTCGTGGCAAATATTCAGCTTCTGGCTCAGTTCTGCCGCCAGCTCGAAGGGACGGCGGCTCTGGCCGATATATAAGCCCTGGAGCCGGACTTCGCCCTCCTCGCGGGTGGTGACCGTCTGGAGGTAAACCAACGGCAGCCTGCCATCCAGGTATTGCCGCTGGGCGTAGTCGTACAGCTTGCGGGCGGGGCTGTCCGTGACGCCCAGGGCCTTCTCCATACCGCAGATGGCGCTGAGCATGTGGGATTTGTTGATCATCTCCCTGCCGCCCAGGCCTACAAAAATATTTTTTGAGTAGTTGGCCATACCCACTACCTCGTGGGGGACCACCTGGCCTACGGACAAAATAAGGTCATAGCCGCCGTCTATCAACCGGTGGTTTACCTCCACGGCGATTTCTTCCGGGAAAAGTCCGCCGCTGATTTCAGAACAGACCTCGGCGGGGACGGCTCCCAGCTTCACCGTATCGCTCTGCCAGCGGTGGATTAGGAAGGCATCCCTCGGGATTTCATCCCCAAAAAAGAGGGACAGTTCCCGCTCGTCCATGGGCATGTGTGTACCCAGGGCGGGCATAATGTGGACTACGGCGGAAGCTTTCAGCTTCCGGTAAAGAATCTGGGTGATGATACCCGCGCAGGAGTAGCAGCGGGTATAGTCTGGCGGGACAATCAGAACCTTCTTGACGCCGGGCCACTGCTCCAGCAGGCTGTCCAGCAGCTCCTCCAGCTGGGAGGAGGAGATCCCCTCCCCCTCCCGGGTTAGATAGAGTTCCTTCATACTCCGGCCTCCGTCAGCCCACCTGGACCACTACCTTCATATAGCGGCCGGGGTTCTTCTCAATGTCAATAATGGTCTCCGGAGCCTCTTCCAGAGAGACGGTCTTGGTGAGCAGGCGGCGCACATCCACTTTTCCGGAGCAGATAAGGTCAATTGCCTCCTCGAACTCTCCTGCGCTGGTACGCGCGCCCCGGATGTCGATCTCCTTTTTGGTAAAGAGGTCGGTGGGCAGACTCGTCTCCTTCTTGGGCCAGCCGGTGAAGGTGATGCGTCCGGCGTTGGACACCAGGTCCAGGGACCCACGGATGCAGGCGTTAGCCCCGGTACACTCCATAACCAGCTGGGCCATAGTCCCGCCGGTAATCTCTGCCACCAGGGCGGCGGGGTCCTGTTCCCCGGAGTTGATGGCGTACTCAATCCCCACGCTCCTGGCAAAGTCCAGCCGCTCCTGGACCACGTCGATGATGATGGCGTGAGCGCCGTAGGCCTGGGCCGCCATGCCCGCCAGCAGGCCGATGGGACCCGCGCCGTAGATGGCGCAGAATTCTCCGGCTTTCAGTCCTCCCCGGTGTACACCGTGGAGGGAGATGGTCAGGGGTTCCGCCATAGCGGCCAGCACCCAGTCCATGCCGTCGGGGATTTTTACCAGCATGTCCGCCGGGTGGCAGAAATATTCCGCCATGCCGCCGTCCACGTGGACACCCAATACGTGCAGGTCCGTGCAGCAGTTGGTGCGTCCGATAGAGCAGGGATAGCAGTGTCCGCAATAGAGATAGGGGTCCACTACTACCCGGTCTCCCACCCGAATGCCCTTGGGGTTTCCATCCGGAATGGACTCCACAATGCCAGCCAGCTCGTGGCCGATAACCCGGGGATAGCTTACAAGGCCGTTGGTACCCCGGAACGCGCCGATATCGCTGCCGCAGATTCCGGCTGTCACAACTTTAATAAGGGCCTGTCCGGGGCCGGGGACCGGACGGTCCATCTCTACACACGCCACATTCCAGGGCTGTTCAAATTTAATTGCTTTCATGGTACATATCCCTCTTTTCCCGGCATCCCCCGCCTGGGCGGGACGCCGGATTATTTTGCGCGAAAACCGGCTTGCGGCGGCGTCTGGTGGGAACGGGTGTGGGAACCGTCGCTGGTCCGCCGCCTGCGGTTCTCTGGATTGCCCCTATTATAACATCATACGTCGTATGTTTCAATTGGAATGTTTTATAGAATTTTGAGAGCGTTTTTGGTCAACACAGACAAAGTACCCCTCCGGGCTCCTGGATAACCATTCTAATTGCACAAAACAGATAAAACGTTTCTGTGTAATCCTACAAAAAACTCTTTTGGAACGAAATTCTATTTGACAATATGATGTATGACGTGTTATGTTATATGACGTGGGAACGACTTGCCGCTGGATGGGACGCCAGAGGGCGGCAGAAGTTAAAAAATGTGGAGGTATCGCATCTATGCTAATGCTCATTTTCCTTATTTCCATCGCCGTCCTTTTGTTCTGCATCATTAAATTGAAGCTTAACGCCTTCGTGGCCCTGCTGGTCACCGCCTTCGGCACCGGCATCGTCTGTCAGATGCCCCTTGCCGAGGTGGCGGACGTGGTCACCAATAAGTTCGGCTCTACCCTGGGCAGCATCGGTATTGTCACTGGCTTGGGCGTCATGCTGGGCATGTTCATGTACGAGTCCGGCGGCATCGACAACATTGCCAACGGCATCCTCAAAAAACTGGGCGACAACCGCTCCCAGTACGCCGTGGCCTTCTCCGGCTTTATCACCGGCATCCCGGTCTTCGGCGACGTGGTCTACATCATGTTCGCTCCTATGCTCCGGGTTCTCTCCCGCCGCACCGGCTACTCCATGGCCGGTTACGCCTGCGCCATCTCCGTAGCGACCACTTGTACCTTTGCGCTGGTACTGCCTACCGCGCCGCCTCTGGCCGTATCGGAGACCATGGGCATTTCCGTTGGTATTTTCTTCTTCTACGCGCTGATTTCCGCCTTTGTGGGTATGTTCGTGGGCGGCATCGTCTACGGCGGCATCCTCAACAAAATTGACCAGAAGAAGGGCCGCAGGTGGGATTTCTCCGACATGGACGCGGAGATTGCCGCCGCCGCTGAGGCCACCGCTTCCAACGGCCGCAATAAGATGAGCGCCGGTATGGCTTTCTCCATCCTGCTGGTGCCTATCGTATTGATTCTGCTGGGCAGCTTCGCGCCTCTGTTCCTGGGCGAAGGCCCGGTGATGGATGTCATTGCCTTCCTTGGCTCTAAAAACGTGGCTATGACCATCGGCGTACTCTACGGCGCGGTCATCTCCCGCCCCTACCTGCCCCGTTCCATCACGGATATTATGTCCAGCGGCGCGGACCAGGTGGGCCTGGTGCTGTTGATTACCGGCGCGGGCGGAGCCTACGGCGGGATCCTCCAGGCCTCCGGTATTGCGGACACCATTACTGGATTCTTCGGCGGGTTCAATATCCCCATCCTGGTGCTCTGCTTCGTCATCTCCCAGGTGCTGCGCTGCGCGCAGGGCTCTACCACGGTAGCCCTGACCACCACCTCCGCCATCATGGCCTCCGCCGCCATGACCTCCGGCGTTTCCCCGGTGCTGTGCGCTATCGCCATCTGCGCAGGCGGCATCGGCCTGTCTCTGCCCAATGACTCCGGCTTCTGGGCTATTTCCCGGTTCTTCCACATCGACGTGACGGACACCATCCGGGGCTGGACAATCGGCGGCTTTGTAGCGGGCGTGGCAATTCTGATTTTTGTATGTATTCTCAGCATGTTCCAGGGCGTACTGCCTGGACTGATGTAACCTCTTTGCTCAAAAAGTGGCCGTCTTTCTCCAACGGGAGAGGCGGCCACTCCTCCTATTCGTGCGGGCAGACGCCACGGTTCTTGCTTTTTTGTCAAAATTGGAGTATACTTCAAGCCATACGACATAGGACATCTTATGGGAACGTATTCCGGAAAGGAGCGGACGCCTATGGAATCCCATCATGTTACCTTTGAAACTGTAAAAACAAAGGAGACCTCCCTACCGGAACGGGTGGCGGAGCAAATCTCCCAGCTAATTATAGACCGGCACCTGACGGCGGAGGACAAGCTTCCCAATGAATTTGAGCTTGCCGCCCAGCTGAACGTGGGCCGGGGTACTATCCGGGAGGCGGTGAAACTGCTGGCGGCCCGGAATATCCTAGTCATCCGTCGGGGGAAGGGGACCTATATCGCCCGCCATCCCGGAGAAATAGACGACCCCCTGGGCTTTGCTTACTACCCGGACCAGCTCCAGCTGGCCATGGACCTGCTGGAGGTGCGGATTCAGATGGAACCCTGGGTCGCCGCAGTGGCGGCCCGCCGGGCTTCCGAGGAGAGTATCCAGGTGATGCGGGAAAACTGCCTACTGGTGGAGCAGGATATTCTCGCCGGAGTGAACCACTTGCCAAAGGATATGGAGTTTCATGTCAGTATTGCGCGTTGTACCCAAAATCTGGTGGTGCCCAAGCTGATTCCCATTATTACCTATTCCGTTGGCCTTTTTGGCGCCATCAATGGAAACACCCTCCTCTCCGAGACTATCATCGGCCACCGGGCTGTGGCCGACGCTATCCGGGACCATGACCCGGCGGCGGCGGAACGGGCCATGAGGGACCATCTGGAGCAGAACCGGGTCGAGCTGGACGCCATTCTGGAGGAACTGCGCAGGACCGGCGGAGAGTGGAGCGGACAGTCAATTTTGCCGCCCCTTCGTTGACAGCGCATGGCAAATCAAGTATAATAACGGCGTGAATATTATCAGTCAACGGAGGAGCGTCATGGATCCCAATCAGACAATTGGCGCAAGAATTAAAATCCTGCGCCACGAAAAACATCTCACGCTGAAAGTCCTCAGTGACCGGACCGGATTGTCCGTAGGCTTCCTGTCCCAAATTGAGCGAGGCATTTCCTCTATCGCGGTGGACTCCCTCTCTAAAATTGCCACATGCCTGGGCGTACCCCTCTCCACCTTTTTCGATACGGATGCCCCCGACATGCTGGACCCCGTTGTCCACAGCTTCAGCCTGCACAGGAGTATGGTGAGCCCGCAGATTATCCGCAGCGTGCTGAGCCACAATACCCTGGATTTTGATTTTCTGCCCCATCACTACCTGCTCATGCCCTTCAGCGACCCGGACACCCTGGCCCCAGAGATGTATACCCACTCCGGAGAGGAGTTTGTCTACGTTTTGACGGGTATCGTATCGCTCTGGCTGGAGAACACCAAATATACCCTTTACCCCGGAGACAGCATCCAGATTCACTCCAACCAGCCCCATAATTGGGCCAACAACACCAACAAGGTGGCCGAGATTCTGTCTATCAATTATCCCAATCCATTCAAGTCAGACCAACAGGATTCTGTTATACATTGAAAATGATTTGTGATATTATTATAGAATATTACAGTTAGGAGTGCGTTATGATTCAGCAAAAGGGTTCGTTTTTCCTTCTGGAGACCGATGGAACTACCTATTGCTTCCGCGTGACGGAACAGGGCTTTCTTCAGCACCTCTACTATGGTAAACGCCTGAGCCTGGGAGCGGACCTTGCCGCCCTGGTTCCGCAGGGGGGACTTTGGCCCGGCGATTCCTCCGGCTGGCGCCGGGGCGGTCCGGCCATCTGCCTGGAGGACACGGCTCTGGAAGTCTCCGCCCCCGGCCTGGGGGATTTACGGGAACCCTTTGCCGTTGTACGGACCGCCGCCGGGGATACTCTGACTGATTTCCGGTTTGAAAGCGCGGAAATCCTGGCTGAGAAGCCGCCCTTGGAGGGCCTGCCCAGTTCCCTTGGAGGTGACGCGCAGACACTGCGCGTTACTTTGACGGAGCGCAGGGCTGGACTGCGGCTGGAGCTCTGCTATACCGCTTTTGACAGCTGCGACGTGATTACCCGTTCCGCCCGGCTGGTCAATCTGGGCGGACAACCAGTGACGGTACTGCGGCTGATGAGCAATCAGGTGGATTTCTACGGCCAGGATTACATAATGACAACCTTCAACGGCGCGTGGGGACGGGAGTTCGAGCCCACCCGAACCCCTTGCGGTCCAGGCGGCGTGACCGGCGGCAGCCGGACGGGCACGTCCTCCAGCAAGGCCAATCCCTTCGTTATGCTCCACAGCCAGGCCGCCAGCGAGGTCCAGGGACACTGCTACGGCTTTCACCTCCTCTACAGCGGCAGCCACTATGAATGCGCCTGCGGCAACGCCTACGGTAAACTGAGGTTCCTCCAGGGGATCCAGCCGGAGGGCTTCTCCTGGCGGCTGGAGGCAGGGGAGAGCTTTACCGCCCCCGAGGCCGCCATGACCTGGGGCTGGGGCTTTTCCGCCATGAGCAGGAATCTTCACCGCTTTATCCGCGCTCACGTGCTGCGGGGCTGGTGGCGGGACCGCCCCCGGCCAGTGCTGATCAACAGCTGGGAGAGCTTTTATTTTAAATTCAATCAGGAGGGCCTCCTCCGTCTGGCGCGGCAGGGCAAAGAACTGGGCGCGGAGCTGTTTGTTCTGGACGACGGCTGGTTTGGAAAACGGGACGCGGACAACTGCTCCCTGGGGGACTGGACCACCGTTAATGCCAAAAAGCTGCCCGGCGGCCTCCGGGACCTTGCGGACCGTATCCGGGACTTAGGCCTGGACTTTGGCCTCTGGGTGGAGCCGGAAATGGTCAGCGAGGACAGCGATTTGTTCCGCGCTCACCCCGACTGGATATTGGGCCGCATGGAGCAGGCCATCGGGCGCAACCAGCTGATTTTGGATATGGGCCGTCCGGAAATTCAGAACCACCTAATCGAAACGCTTACACAGGTGTTTGAGGAGGCCCGGCCCGCCTATGTCAAGTGGGATATGAACCGGATACTCACCGACACATGGTCCGCCGCCCTGCCGCCGGACCGGCAGGGGGAGGCCTGTCACCGCTATGTACTGGGCTTGTACCGGGTTTTGGAGGAACTGTGCGCCCGGTTCCCGAAAATCCTCTTCGAGTGCTGTGCCGGAGGCGGGAACCGGACCGATTTGGGAATGCTCTGCTACATGCCGCAGGTCTGGCTTTCCGATAACACGGACGCCCTATGCCGCTGCCGGATGCAGTACTACGCCAGCTTTGGTTATCCGCAGTGCGTCTGGGGCGCCCATGTCAGCGCTAGTCCCAACCACCAGACCCTGCGGACCGCGCCGCTGGAGAGCCGTTTTCACGTGGCGGCTATGGGGCTTTTGGGATATGAACTGGATTTGGGCGCACTCTCCGAGGAGGAGCGCGCGGCAATCGCGGCGCAGATTGCCTTCTATAAAGAGCACCGCCAGACCTTGCAGTATGGACAGCTCTTCCGCCTGCGGGATGGAACGGACGGTTTCTGGCAAATGATGGCGTCGGATGGAAAGAACGCCCTTGTTCTTTTGTTCCAGCCGGAGAACCGCGCCAACGCGCCCGCTCTGCGGCTGACGGCCAGAGGTCTGCGTCCGGAGGCGGTCTACCGGCTGACTACCCGTCCCTGCGGCTTCCAGACAGAGGAATCGGAGGATATTCTGTCCACTGGCAGCGTGCTGATGGACTGGGGCGTTTGGCTGAAGCAGGGATTTTCCGGTGTGGGCCGGGAGCCGCAGACCAGAATGATGGGCGACAGCGGCAGCAGGCTGTACCTGCTGGAGGAAACATCCAGCGATAAAAACTGCTGAAAAGACAGCGAAACGCTGGCTGTACAAGCGAGGAGGGACCGTTGTGGACCGGGAACTGCTGGAACGGCAGATGGCGGAGCTGCCTATCGTACAATATGAATTTTTTGAGACGTCCGAGCTGATCTTTTCCTCTCGGGTCCGCTATGTCTGCGAGACGGAATGTCCGCAGTACGGCAAAAGCTGGGCATGTCCGCCGGGCGTTGGCGGTGTGGAGGCGTGCCAGGAACGCTGCCAGCGTTATCCGCACGCCCTGCTGATCACCTCCATGACAGAGGTTTCCGATATCTCGGATATCCAGGAAACACTCTCTACCCGGGGGCCGCACGAGGAATTGACCCGCCAGGTGAACAGCCTTATACGCCGGCAGAGTGTGGAGACCTATGTGCTCTCGACAGAATCCTGCGCTGTCTGCGAAACGTGCGCCTATCCCCAGGAACCCTGCCGCCACCCTGAGCGGATGTTTCCCTGCGTGGAAAGCCACGGCATTCTTATAACCGAAACAGCGGAGCGTTACGGGATAGAGTTTCAGGCGGGCGGAAATATTGTCACCTGGTTCAGCTTGATTCTGTATCAGTGAGCCACGAAAAAAATAACCTGCGGCAGTCCGTAAAAGACTGCCGCAGGTTATTCTTGTGTTCAGGCCTGTGCGTCCTCCGCCGCAGAGACGCGGTAGAGGAAATATACGCCGTCAGGCGCACGGTACAGCCCTGTCAGCCCGTTGGAAAGCAGGTAGCCGCCGCCTGCACAGCACACTGGAATTACCGGCGCGTCTTGCAGAAGGATTGCCTCCGCGTCGTGCAGGTACGCATCCCGGACCTCCGGAGAAACAGCGGCCCCGGCGGCGTTGAGGAGAATATCAAAGGCATCGCTGGCATATCCGGAAGGATTTTCCGGATTGGCGCTGTGCCAACGGTCCAGAAAAGCCCCGGCGTCGCTGTAGGCGGCGGAAATCTCCTGAGCGGCCATAAAGAAGCTCTCCTTTACCGGAGTGTCCTCTTCTTCGCCGGACACCTCCCCGCTATCTGTTTCTTCCCCGCTCTCCGGTTCCTCCGGAGAGGCCGTCAGAGCGTCGTATTCCTCCTGGGAAAGCCCACGAACAGTCACCGTCACACCCAGTTCCCGCTTCCACATGGCCTGGAGCGCGTTGGCAACGGCGCGGCCCGTTTCGGATTCTACATAGACGTACTCCACCGCAGGGAACCCCGTCCCGTTGGGGTAACCGGCCTGAGACATAAGCTGTCTCGCCTGCTGGCAGTCCTCTTCATAACCGCTCTCCGCTGGCGCGGTCACCTTCTCCAGACTGTGGGTCCGAAAATCCCAGCAGACCGGGGCGTCTCCCGGTTCCGTATCCACAGAGACGGCGTTGGGGTCCGGCAGGGTGGGCTCTTCTTCCGCAGATTCCTCCACCACTGGCCGGTCCCCATAGTCGGAAACGCCGTAGGGCACAATCCCGGCGGCGGCCCGGACAGCGGGACCTGCGGCAGCGGCGGCGGCCTGGTTGTCCACCGCCAGCCGGAAGGCCAGCCGGACATCCGGGTTGTCAAAGGGAGCTTGCAGGGTGTTCAGCAGAACGGCGGTAACCGTTGTTTTCGGTTCCGGGGTCCATGTATCCGCCGGCGACAGCTCCTGAAGCGTTGCGGCGGACAATTCCGTCAATAGAACGCATTCTCCATTCTGGAGTTTTTCGTAGTCCGCGTCTGGTCCCTCGCTGCGGACAAAGCGCAGAGTCTCCGGCCCAAGGTCCGCCTTGCCATAGTAAGTATCGCTGCGCTCCAGAATGGCCAGCCCGTTCTCAAACTGTACCGCCGTGTAAGCGCCGTTTGTCACGGAACCATCGGAAACGGGGGTCTCCCGCACCGGCATGGTGTAGGCTCCGGCACAGAGCTCCTCCAAAAACCAGGCGCAGCTGCCGTTCAGGGTTACGGTGAAGGTCCGCGCGTCCGGGGCTGAAACCGCCAGCAGGGACGGATCGCCCGTTTCCTGTACCTGGCTGTAGCCGGAGACCACGGACAGCAATTCCCGGTGGGGCAGGTTGTTGGCGGGGTCCGCCAGACGCCGCCAGGCCCGCGCAAAGTCCTCCGCGGAAACGGACTGGCCGTCGGACCAGGAGGCGTCCTCCCGCAGGGTGAAGGTGTAGGTGGCGTTACCCGCGAAGTCCGTCTCCAGCTGGTAGCTCTCCGCTTGACCGGGAGCGAGCGCCGCCCAGCCGCTGCCGCTGTCCTCCCAGCGCATCAGGTTTTCAAAAAGGTGGAATAAAATGGTTTCCCCGCCTTGGGCGGTTACCTTTGCTGGGTCCAAGGTATCCTGCTCCTCTCGAAGCGGGACCGTCAGAGAAAGGGGGGCGGCCGCTTCTCCCTCTGGGTACGAAGGAGCTTCCCCGCCGTTTTGTCCGCCGCAGGCGGCCAGCAGGGAAACAGACGCCAGCAGCGCAGCTAACAGATTCCTATATCTCTTTAACATGGTATCTCCTTGCGTCTACTTGTCCCCAACGGGGGCCAGTTGTCCATCCTCGCCGAACCGGACGGGGCAGATTTCGTTCCTGGTGTGTTTAGCGATGTTGTTCAGCCGCACCATGCTGGGGTAATCGGTTACGAAGGTATAGGCCGTACCCCGGCGTTTGGCGCGTCCTGTGCGGCCGATGCGGTGAACATAGTACTCGTTCTCCTCCGGCACGTCGTAGTTGAAGACCGCGTCCACGTCGTCCACGTCAATCCCACGGGCGGCTACATCCGTGGCAACAAATACCCGCAGTTCCCCCCGGCGGAACTTGGCCATCACCTTCTCCCGCTTGTCCTGGGGGATGTCGCCGTGGATACACTGGGCGTCCACGCCGCGCATTTGCAGCAGCTTCGCCACCCGCTCCGCGTTGCCTTTGGTGTTGCAGAAGACCATTACCCGGTCCAGCTGTTCCTGGCGCAGTATCCGCTCCACGGCGTCTACTTTGTCCTGCACAGGTATCTCCAGGCGGTACTGGAGGATGTCCGGTTTATTCTCTTCCTCCGCCCGGACCGTTACCTCTACCGGGTCCCGCTGATAGACCCAGGCGATGTCCATCACCTCGCGGCTGATGGTGGCGGAAAAGAGTCCCAAATTTTTCCGCGATTTCATCTGGTCCAGCAGCTTTGTCACATCGTGGATGAACCCCATATCCAGCATCCGGTCCGCTTCGTCCAGTACGGCAGTCTGTACTTTGTCAATGCGCACCGTGCGCCGTTTCATATGGTCCTGGAGGCGTCCGGGGGTGGCCACCACGATTTGAGGCCGCTTTTTTAAAGTGTCAATTTGTCTGCCGATAGGCTGTCCGCCGTAGAGGCATACCATGCGGATGCCGGGCTTGTACTGGGCCAGCTCACGCATCTCCGAAGTGATTTGCAGCGCAAGCTCCCGGGTAGGAGCCAGCACCACAGCCTGCACCTGGTCAGATTCCTGGTCAATGTGTTCAATAATTGGAATCCCGAAGGCGAACGTTTTTCCGGTGCCCGTAGGGGCTTTGGCGGTTACGTCCCTCCACTCCAGCATGGGCGGGATACAGCCCGCCTGAATGGGCGTGGAGAGCTCGAAGCCCTTTTTCCCCAGCGCGCGCATGACCTCCGGGGACAGCCCCAGGGTGTCAAATCCCACGCCTTGTGTAATTTCCATAACGATATCCTCATGCTTTGCCATTATTTGTGGGAACAGGCATTTTTCCTTACCAATTCTGTCACAGATATGCAGTTTAACACAAAAATCACACCGCCGCAAGTCTAAAGGCGGTAATTACCAGAAAATTCATCTTTTTTTTACGATTTTAGCCGCCCTGCGGCCTTCTTTGTAAAAATTACCAAGAAATCCGTCTCTTCTCATCTTTCTGTTGTAAATTTTTCCCCTTTGTGATACAATCATCCTATCAGAAAAAAGGAGGGCTTTCTTAATGAAACTCAGCTTCTTTGGCGCGGACCAATGTGTAACCGGCAGCTGCCACTGCCTGGAGGTAAACGGCAACCGGATTTTAATCGACTGCGGTCTCCAGCAGGGCCGCGACGAGACCGATAACCATGAACTGCCCTTCGCCCCCAATACCATCGACTACGTCCTTGTCACCCACGCGCATATCGACCACACCGGACGGATTCCGCTTCTGGTACGCCAGGGCTTCCACGGTCAGATATGGACCACCCGCGTTACCGCCCGCCTGATGGAGATTATGCTCACTGATAGTGCACACATCCAACAGTCCGACGCGGAGTATGAAAACCGGAAGAACCAGCGGGCGGGCCGGCCTCCGGTGGAGCCGCTCTATACTGTGGAGGATGCCGAGCGGGTGCGGGGCTATGTCCATACCAGAAAATACGGCGTGCCTTTTGAGCTCTGCGAGGGTGTTACCGTCACCTTTACCGACGCCGGACACCTGCTGGGTTCTGCCAGCATCACCATGGACCTGACAGAAAACGGCGTCAGCAAAACCGTGGTATTCTCCGGCGACATTGGAAACCTCAACCAGCCCATTATCCGGGACCCCGTTCTACTGACCCGCGCGGACTACGTGGTTATGGAGTCCACTTACGGAGACCGGGACCACACGGAGGTGTGGAGTTACACCTCTGAGCTGGCCAAGGTTATTGACCGGACGCTGGCCCGGGGCGGCAACGTGATTATTCCCGCCTTTGCCGTGGGCCGCACGCAGGAGATTTTGTATTTCCTGCGCCGTATCAAGCAGGAACACCTTGTCCGTTCCGTGAACGACTTCTCTGTGTACATCGACTCTCCCCTGGCCAGCAAGGCCACCACGATTTTCTGCGGCGACCTCCAGGGCTACCTGGACGACGAGGCGCTGGCGCTGGTGAAGGACGGCACCGATATGTTCTCCTTCCCCGGCCTGCGCCTGACGGAGTCCCTGGAGGAATCCAAAATGCTGAATATGGACCGCACGCCCAAGGTCATTATCTCGGCCTCCGGTATGTGCGACGCGGGCCGCGTCCGCCATCACCTCAAGCACAACCTCTGGCGGGAGGAGTGCTCGGTTGTGTTTGTCGGGTATCAGGGTGAGGGGACCCTGGGCCGGATGCTACTGGAAGGCGCGGAACACGTAAAGCTTTTTGGTGAGGATGTGTCTGTTCAGGCGGAGATTGTCAACTTCAAGGGCCTCAGCAGCCACGCGGACCGCAAGCACCTGTTGGAGTGGGCGCAGTCCTTTGAGAACCCCACCCACTATTTTATCGTCCACGGCGACCGGGAGGTGGCTCCCTATTTCGCCGCCAGCCTGGAGAAGCTGGGCCTCAGCGCCCACGCTCCCCAGTATACCGAGGTCTACGACCTGGCGGCAAACCGCCAGCTGGAGCGGGGCTATCTGCCCGAGCGCAAGGTCAAAATCTCCAGCGCGTACCAGCGTCTGGTGGCGGTGGGCAAGCTGCTCCAGGAGGTCATCCACCGCAGCAGGGGCCGCGCCAACAAGGATTTGGCTCGCTTCGCGGATCAAATCAAGCAGCTTATCGACAAGTGGGAGGCGTAAAAATCCGGATAGACAAGAGGCGGGCGCATCTATTTCGCGCCCGTCTCTTTTTCGGCAGTCCCAAATAATAATCCGAGCCTCTTTCCCGAGGAGCGGTTCGGATTATTGGGAGTTGTTTTGTATTCATAAAAAAAGATGCAGATAATCACACGCACCCCAAACCAACTCGAAGCCCAGCGCAGCGGGTTCGAGTTGGAAAGGAGGAGCAAAGGA
>CAMSIF010000036.1 GCA_947058885.1 uncultured Clostridia bacterium | reverse complement strand
CGGGACACAGAGAGGCCCACGTTCACCGCCGGACGCTGGCCGGCAAAAAACAGGCTGCTTTCCAGGAAAATCTGGCCGTCGGTGATGGAAATGATATTGGTGGGAATATAGGCTGCCACATCCCCGGCCTGGGTCTCCACAATGGGCAGGGCGGTCATACTGCCGCCGCCCCGCTCCTCGCTGAGCTGGGCGGAACGCTCCAGAAGACGGGAATGGAGATAGAAGACGTCTCCCGGGTAGGCCTCCCGTCCCGGAGAGCGGCCCAGCAGCAGGCTCAGGGAACGGTAGGCAATGGCGTGCTTGCTGAGGTCGTCGTATACGATGAGCACGTCCCGGCCCTTCTCCATGAAGTATTCCCCCATGGCGCATCCGGCGTAGGGGGCGATATATTGCAGGGGGGCTGGGTCGCTGGCGGAGGCGTGGACCACAATCGTGTATTCCATAGCCCCCCGGTCCTGGAGGTTCCGCACCAGCTGGGCCACGGACCCGGCCTTCTGTCCGATGGAGACGTAGATGCAGACGACATCCTTACCCTTCTGGTTAAGGATGGTATCCAGGGCGATAGCGGTCTTGCCGGTCTGCCGGTCGCCGATAATCAGCTCCCGCTGGCCGCGGCCAATGGGAAACATGGAGTCAATCGCCAGAATTCCGGTCTCCAGCGGCCGGTTGACGCTGCGGCGGTCCATGATGCCAGGGGCGGGGTTTTCAATGGGCCGGTAGGCCTGAGACGGAATCTCCCCCCTGCCGTCCAGGGGTGCGCCCAACGCGCTGACCACCCGGCCTATCAGGGCGTCTCCCACGGGGACTCCGGCGGTTTTGCCGGTGCGCCGGACGGAGCCGCCCTGGCAGACGCCGCCGTCCTCATCAAAGAGAATACAGCCCGCGCCGTCCTCTCGCAGGTCCTGGGCCATGCCCCGGACCTCGCCGCTAGAGGTGGGGAAAAGGAGAATTTCGCCGTACTGGACATGGTCCAGACCCGACACCTGGGCGATTCCATCGCCTACCGTCGCCACGGTACCCTCCTCTTCCGCCAGAACCTCTGGAGTCCAGTTTCGCAGGGCGTCCTTTACCAGGGGGATGACTCCGCCGCCGTCGCCGGAGAGGTTCTCCAGACGGTTTTTCAGCTGGCGGAGCCGTCCGTCCACGCTCCAGTCGTAGAACTCCGTATAGACCGCCATGCGGAAGCCTTTGGGGTACTTATCGCTCTTTTCCCAGCCGAGGGTGATATCCGGGCCGTACTTGCTCCGCAGGAACCGCAGAAACCGTTCCTCCTGCTGAGGACTGGGGGGCTCAGCGGAGTAGATAACGGCGTGGCGGGGTTCTTTTTCCTCAAACATCGGCGCGCTCCTCTCCGGCGGCTTCCAGGAATTGGTCATAGGCCGAGGCCGTATCCGCCAGCACCAGTTTCTCCACCGCCGCCATCACCATGCCGGAGACCTCCCGGCGGGCCTCGCCGGTAATGCGTTCCCGCTCCGCCTCCGCCTCGCTGCGGGCCCGCTCCACAATGCGGGCGGCTTCTTCCCGGGCGGCCTGAAGCTGCTGTCCGGCGGACTCCATAGCCGCCTGCTGGGCCTGCTCGCTGCGGCGGCGGATTTCCTCCGCAGCGTTTTCCAGCTTTTGCTCGTAATCCGCCCGAACCTGTCCAGCGTCCTCCAGCGTCTGTTTCGCCTGGTTATCCATATCCTCGTAATAGGCGGCGCGTTTTGCCATAAAGTCCTTCACCGGGCTGTACAGCAAAAAATACAGGGCCCCAAAGAGGATGGTAAAGTTCAGCAGGTGCAGGAAAATCTGCTGAAAATCGATATTCAAAGGCATAAAACCGCCTCCTATAGCACGAAGATCACCAGGATGGCGACAATCAGGGCGTAGATAACCACGGTTTCAATAAATACCAGGCCCAGCATCAGCGTGGTACGGATTTTTCCCTCCGCCTCCGGCTGGCGGGAGATGCCCTCCGCCGACTTGCCGATAGCGATGCCCATGCCAACCGCGCCTGCCGCTGCGGCCAGGCCCACCACAATGGCGGCGGCCACAGCCTTGCCGCTGACGGCGTCCCCGGCGGCTTCGGTCTGGGGGGCGGCGTCCTCCTCGGGGGCGGCGTAGGCGGGGGCCGTAGCGGCGGAGACCACCACCAGCAGGAGCAGAGCGGTGAGAAGGTGTTTCCAAATAGCTTTCATGACAAAATTCCTCCGTTATGAATTGGCGGCGGCCCGGCGTTTTTGCTTCGGGGCCGTCTTTTTGGGGTTGTGGGGCGGTTCCGACACCTCGCCGTAGAAAAGGGCGGTGAGCATCGTCAGTACGTAGGCCTGAATCAGCGCGTGGAGCAGGGTAAAGAGCACGCCCACCACTACCGGCAGCACAAAACTCAGGTGGATATAGTGGTACACCAGCTCCGTCACCAGCGCGCCGCTGAGGAGCGCACCGAACATACGGAAGCTCATGGAGATGGGCAGGGAGAAATCCTTCAAGGTCCTCCCCACGCCCCGCAGGCCGTTTCCGGCAACGCCGCCGGACAGGATGACGCCGTAGCTCAGACAGCCCAGGGCAATGGCCCCGTTGATGTCCGAGAGCGGCGCGGGCAGGGAGATAGGAGTCCCCGCCGTGGTGACGGCCTGTACGCCCAGAAGCTCAAACAGGGTTCCCACGAAGATGTAGGCCCCGGCGGCAAACACATAGGCCCCCAGGAACTTGTTCCGGTGGGGACTGTTGGTTTTGGCGAGGCTGTCGAACATACCCACCGCCTGTTCCAGCAGCAGCTGGAAGCGTCCCGGCCTGTACTGGAACCGGGGGACAGCCAGCAGCCGCACCAGCAGGGCAAAGACCGCCAGGATTCCGGTAACCGTAAAGGCGGACACCAGGCCGGGGTTGACAATCTTTACACCCAGCAGGTCAATCTTGGCGGAGGTGTGGAGCACGGCATCCCGCATGGTCTCCTGGATGGATTCATGTCCACCGCCGCCCGTGCAGAGTGCGCCAATGAGAAAAATCAGCGCGGCGCAGCCGAACAAAGCCAACCGCACCGCCTTTTTTTTCTTGTCCATTCTTTCCCGACTACTCCTTTCGTAACAAATCTGGCAGGAAAGGAACTTCCTTCCGTGCCAGGCACATTATAGTACGCGGCAGAGCCGGTGTCAATACGGCCCCTTTAAGATTTTGCTAAGGATTTCTGGCCTGCCGGGCAGACCCGTTGGGGGACGGCGGTCCGCCGTCCCCCGGATGATGCGGTTCTCTCTCAGCCCTCCCGGCCAATGCGGCCTCGCAGTTCCCGCAGGGTGACGGCGTAGGCCTCCCGCTCGTGGGGGAGCACCGGAAGGCGTTCCGGAACCGTCCAGTTTTTGCGGGCAAACAGCCGCCGGATGAGCAAATCCGTGAAGTCCGGATTTTTTACCAGTATGGGCCCGGTGATGTGGGTGGCAAATACGTTGCCGGACACGTAGCCTTCGGCCCCGTGTTCCTCCTCGTTGCCGAAGCCCAGGGAAAGCTCGCTGAAAAGCGGCGTGGCGGCGCCCCGGGTAACACTGCATTTGTTCATAAATCCCACCGCCGGGGCTTCCCAGAGGGTGGAAACCGCCACCACATCGGCGGGGGACCGCTTTTCCGTCTCCACGGTGGTAAAGTCCGCCAGAGCGTAGCCGGGCCAGACCTTGCCCGCCGCGCTGGAGACAGAGGCGCCCAGTGTTTCCATAGCGTTTCCCGTGAAGAGAACGGCTGCGCCCCGCTCCACAGCGGACCTCAGGCCCTCCGCCTGCCGGGGCGCGGCGGCAAGCACATATTTTTGCTTCCGCTCCGTTCCCGCGCCCATGTAGATAAAATCTGCTGTGGAAAAATCCGCGTCCTCCCCGGCGGTCTGAACGTCCGCCTCCACGCCAAGGGCCTCCAGATGGCGGCACAGTACCGCTACATTAGCGTACTCGCCATACAGGTTCATAACATCGGGGTACAGATGGAGAATGGTTACTTTCATTGTCCGTCCCTCCTTACTGCTCGCGCTGAACGAGATTCAACAGTTTGTCCCGGTCGGAGAAGCAGGTGACCACATACAGCTCCTCGTTGCCGGACTCCCGCAGGGCTGCGGCGGCCTGGGCCACTGTGTCATAGCAGACAATCTTCTCCGCCGGAATTCCGGTATAGTCAAACCGCAGGGCCAAATCGTTGACATATCTGCCGCACAGAATCACTTGCTTTACCTCGCCGCAGTTCAGCAGGCCGAAGTCGATATCCCACAGCCAGCTTGTCTCACCGGTAAAATACTTCCGGCTGATAGAGTCCACGATGATGAGAGCCGTACAGGGCGTTTTGGCAGCCCGGATGTAGCTCAGGTTTGTGTCGTAGGCTACGGAATTCTCGTGTTTGCTGGTCAGGAGGGTGCCGTGGCGGCGGCCCAAAGTGAACTGAACCATGCGCCCGTTTTTCAGAATATAATTGTTGATAACCGAGGCCATAGTCTCCCGGTCCACCCCCGCCAGGGAGCCGGCCGACCATGCCGCCAGAATGTTGTACACGTTGTAGATGCTCCGGAAGGCCAGAGAAATCTCCGTCTCCCCGCCGATGGTAAGCTTTCCGGCCTCCAGGTCCAGCGACGTGACGGAAAAGTCCGCATCCTGCCGGTGGTGGCCGCAGGCCGGACAGCGGTAGCGGCCAATATGCTCATAGTGGTAGAATTCATACTCCATCGCCCCGCCGCAGGCCGGACAGCGCGCGCCGTCGTGGTACACGCCATGGTGTTCCTCTGTGCTGATGGAGCACCGGTCCACACCAAACCATTTGACCTTCTCGTGGCCTCGGGCAAAGCAGGACACCAGGGGGTCGTCGGCGTTGAGCACCAGGGTGGTGTCCGGGTGAATGGCGGGAGCGATGGCGTCGTAGACCCACTCCGGATGTCCGTTGCGGGTAAGCTGGTCCCGGTAGAGGTTCGTGATGACAAAATGGGTGGGGTGGAACCACCGGAAGGACAGCCGGGCGTAACGCTCGTCGCTCTCCAGCAAAAGCACGTCCCCCCGCATTTTGCCGCCCAGGGAGCTGTTGCAGAGGATGAGGGTGGCGACGCCCTCAATCTGGTTGGAGCCCTCCTCGTTGTAGACTACGGTCTTCCCGCTTTTGCGCAGAATCGCGGCAATCATTTCCACGGTGGAAGTCTTGCCATTGCTGCCTGTAACGGCAATAATGTAGCTTGGAAGCTTTACTTTTTGTAATATATCTGGACAAATTTTCAGTGCGTACTGTCCCGGCAGGCTGCTGCCCTTGCCCACCAGCCTGCCCACAAACCGCAGCAGCTTACAGACAACAATCGCCAAAAACATTCTCATAGGAATCCCTCCCCTATTTTTTCAATTCCAGCCATACCATCAACGCCGCCACGTCAGCCGGAGACACGCCGGAGATGCGGGCCGCCTGTCCCAGGTTCATAGGCCGCAGGCTGGCAAGCTTCTCCCGGGCCTCCAGCCGCAGGCCCTGAATGGCGGCATAGTCGGCATCCTCCGGCAGAGTCCGGTCCTCCATCCGGCGCAGCTCCTCCACTTCCTGAAGCTGCCGCTGGATATAACCCTCGTATTTTACCGAAATTTCCACCTGTTCCGCCACGTCCGGCGGCAGATCCGGCATTTCCGGGTCAAACTGCCGCAAATCCCTGTACCGCACCTCCGGACGCCGCAGCAATGCGATGAGGGGCGCGCCGTCCGCTACGGCGGCGGTGCCTCTGGACGCCAAAAAGGCGTTGAGTTCCGGCGTAGGGGCCGCGCCCCGGGAGGCCAGGCGTTTTATCTCCCGGCTGACCGCCGCGTACTTGGCCTCCACCCGGGCCAGGCGTTCCTCTGACACCAGACCGATTTTGTGTCCAATATGGCACAGCCGCTGGTCGGCGTTGTCCTGGCGGAGAAGCAGGCGGTATTCGCTGCGGCTCGTCATCATACGGTAGGGTTCGTTGGTCCCTTTTGTCACCAAATCGTCAATCAGGGTCCCGATGTAGGACTGTCCCCGGGACAGCGTCAGCGGTTCCCGGCCCTGTATCTTCAGAGCGGCGTTCACCCCGGCCGCAAAGCCTTGCACCGCCGCCTCCTCGTAGCCGGAGGACCCGCAGAACTGTCCGGCGCCATAGAGGCCGGGAATTTTTTTGCACTCCAGGGTGGGCCGCAGTTCTGTGGGGTCTACGCAGTCGTACTCAATTGCGTAGGCGGGACGCATCATCTCCGCCCGCTCCAGTCCGGCGATGGTGTGCAGCATCGCCAGCTGAACCTCCTCCGGCATGGCGGAGGAGAAGCCTTGCAGGTACATCTCCTCCGTATCCAGGCCCATGGGTTCCAGGAAGAGCTGGTGCCGGGGCTTGTCCGCGAACCGGGTAATCTTTGTCTCGATAGAGGGGCAGTACCGGGGCCCCACGCCCTCAATAACGCCGCTGTGCATGGGGGAACGCTCCAGATTTTCCCGGATAATCCGGTGGGTCTCTTCGTTCGTATAGGTGAGGTAGCATACCGCCCGGTTTACCGGCGGGTCTGGGGTCTCGAAGGAAAAGGGGGGCGCGTCCGGGTCCCCCTCCTGGAGCTCCATCCGGGAGAAGTCCACGCTGCGGGCGTTGATTCTGGGCGGGGTGCCGGTTTTAAACCGGCGCAGGCGGAGCCCCAAATCTTCCAGCCGTTTCGTCAATTCCGCAGCGGCGAACATGCCGTCGGGGCCTCCCTCCCGGACGCACTCCCCTACGATGGTACGGCCATTCAGGTAGGTGCCGGAGCAGAGCACGGCGGCCTTTACCGCAAATAACGCCCCGGTTTGGAGCGTCACGTGGCTTACCCTGCCGTCTGTCAGGCGAATGTCCACCACCTCTCCCTGCCGCAGGGATAAATTTTTCTGCCGCTCCAAGGCGTGCTTCATCACCTGCTGGTAGTACCGGCGGTCCGCCTGGGCCCGAAGGCTGTGAACGGCGGGACCTTTGCCCCGGTTCAGCATGCGGTATTGGATACAGGCGGCGTCGGCGGCCCGGGCCATTTCGCCGCCCAGAGCGTCCAGCTCCCGGACCAGCTGGCCCTTGCCCGCGCCGCCGACAGCGGGGTTGCAGGGCATGTTGCCCACCGCGTCCAGATTGATAGTGAAGCAGACGGTTTTCATCCCCAGCCGGGCGGCGGCCAGGGCGGCCTCAATCCCGGCGTGACCCGCGCCCACGACGGCAATATCAAATTCTCCCGCAAAAAATTCTCTCATCAGAATCTATCCTCTTTGTAAGGTCAACACCACGATTTCCGGCCTGTTAAACAGGCGGAAGGTCCTGCCGGAATTCCCCAGGCCCCGGGACACGAATAAATCCGAGCCGTGTTCCCTGTAAAATCCGGCGGTATAGGAGGGGAGCAGCGTCCGCTCCACACTAATCAGCCCGTCCGTAAAGGGCAGGCGGATAAGTCCTCCGTGTCCGTGGCCGGAAATCACCAAATCCGCCCCCAGAAGGCTGTATTCGTTGGGGAAATAGTTGTTGCGGTGGGCCAGGAGCATCCAGAAGGAACCGTCCCAGGCGGAACGGATTTCCGCCGCAAGCTCCTCCGGGGTCTTCTGGTCGGCGTAGCCGTTGGGGTCGTCGATGCCCGCCAGCAGAATCCGCTCCCCTCCCCGCTCCAAAAGAACGTACTCGTTGGCAAGCACCGTTACCCCGGCCTCTTCCAGCTTCCGCTTCAGCCCCCGCGCGTCCGGCAAAGCCCACTCGTGGTTTCCGGTAACAAAATAGGTGGGCGCGACGGCTGCCAGAGAGCGGCAAAGCTCCACGGCGTAGCTGTGAGGCGTCTGGCGGTACTGGTCCAGCAGGTCTCCGGTGACGAAAATATAGTCGGGCCCGCAGCTTTGGACCTGCCGGAGAAGTTCTTGGTTGTCCTCACCGAACTCCGCGCCGTGGAGGTCGGAGAGCTGCACAATGACACAGCCGTCGAATCCGGCGGGCAGTCTGGGAGAGGAAAAGGTAAACCGTTCCGTCTGTAAGGAGTTGTTGCTCCACCAGACAAAAACAGCGGCCAGAACCGCAAACAGCAAAAAACGTAAGAAATGGCGGGGCTTCTTCCGCCTGCCGCGTTGTCTGGGCATAGCGTCCATCCTTTCTCTATCAGAGCATGACACTATAGTATAGCACAAATCCGTACCGCTATAGACGCCTGCCGGGCGTCTGAACGACAGAAAGCCCCGCTGGATTTACAAAACCCGGCGGGGCGCTTCTATTACCGGCCGGAGCGGCCTTCCTTGCGGCCTCCGGGGGCGTAGGCGACGATGACCCGGCGGTTGGGGTCGGTTCCCATGGAATACGTGGTAATATTTTCCGCGTCCTGAAGCGCGGTATGGATAACGTGCCGCTCGTAGGCGTTCATGGGCTCCAGGGTGACGCTGCGGCGGTTCCGGGCCACTTTGGCGGCTACCTTCCGGGCCAGATTCTGCAAGCTCTGTTCCCGTTTGAGACGGTAGTTTTCCGCGTCCACGTGGATACGCACCCGCTTTTCGCCGCTGCGGTTGACGGAGTAGTTCGTCAGCTGCTGGATAGCGTCCAGGGTTTCTCCCCGGCGGCCGATCAGGGAACCCAGCTTGCCGCCCTCCAGGATAACTTTATACCGGCCCTCCTCCGGGAGGTAAACCTTCACCTGGGCGTCGCTCTCCATGTGCTGGAGAAGCCCGGTAAGGAACGCCGTAATCTTCTGGGCCTTCTCGTCGGTACAGGGCTCGCCCAAGTCCTCGGGCTGAACCTCGGGAAGCTCCTCCGGAAGAGGTTCCGGGCGGGGGGCCCGTTCGGGACGGGGACGCTCCGGCTTTTTCCGCTCAGGCTTGGGGGCGGAAGCCGGGGCCTTGGGGGCCTCGGGGGCTTTAGGCCGCTCAGGGGCTTGGGGTTGTTCATGGGCTTTGGGCGGCGCGGGAGGGGGCGGGGCGGGGGTTTCGTCCTCCAGGCCGTAGGACACCCGGACTCTGGCCAAAACGGCGCCAAATCCTAAAAAGCCCTTTTTGCCGTAGTCCAGGACCTCCACCGACACGTCGTCCCGGTCCAGACCCAGCTGTGCCAGAGCCTTGCTGGTGGCCTCGTCGATGGTTTTGCCCGTCATCTCGATATGCTGCATAGCCATGTCAAGTCTTACTCCTTCTCTTCATAGCGGTCCTCCTGGTAGCTGCGGCCCCGGGCGTAGGGGCGGTCCCCCACCCGTCCGGCCTCTGTGGTGGACGCCTTCTTCTCGCCGCTCTTAGGCGGCTGTTTCTTCGGACGCTTCGGTTCCAGCTCCCGCTGCTCGGCGGCCCGCTTTCTGGCCTCCTCCATGCGCAGCTGGCGGGCGGCCTCCCGCTTGGCGGCCCGTTCTTCTTCCTCGTCTTTGAGCTTCTGCGTGTAGAACTTGCCCAGCAGGCTCTCCTGAATCATAATAAAGAGGCTGTTGGCAATCCAGTAAATACCCATGGCGGCGGGCATGGAGAAACACCACCACAGGGAAAACAGGGGCATCATCAGGTTCACTATCCGCATACTGCCCTGCTGAGACTGGGACTGACCGTTGCTTTTCATGGTGATGACCGTGGTGAGATATTGGGTAGCGGCGGCCAGAACAGGAATTAAGACCAGACCAATCATGGCCCATTCCCACCGGAAACCGCTGAACACGTTGCCGGGAGTGGAGCTCAGGTCGATACCCAGGAAGTTGAAATCCACGTTGATGAGGCCCGGGGCGGCGCTCTTGAGGTTCTCCCAGTGGCTGGAGACGAACTCCGTCAGGGCGATCTGCTCATAGGCGTTGTTGGCGCCGGCGTTGTAGCCCAGAGCCGCCGCGGCGGTGCGGACGGTCTCCATGGCCGACTCGCTCAGGCCCATAAAGTGGGTGATGGGCCGGTAGATAATCTGATACAGGGGAAGGATGACGAACATGGGCAGGATGGACCAGAGGCACCCGCTCATGGGGTTGACTCCCTCCTCCTGGTAGAGCTTTGCCACTTCCTCCTGGTATTTCTGCTGGTTTTTAGCATACTGCTTTTGCAGCTCCTGCTGTTTTTCTGAGAGCTTGCCCATGCGGATCATACTGCGCTTGGATTTCATCTGGAAGGGCAGCAGAATCAGCTTCAAAATCAAGCTGAACAGGATAATCGCCACGCCGTAGGAGCCCGTGATGGAGTACATCCAGCGGAGCAGCGCGGCGAAGGGGAGCGTAATGAGATTGCCCATTATAAAATTTTCCTCCGAGTTGAAGCATTTGTAGGAAAGGGGGCGGCTCTAGGGCACCGGATCATAGATGTCCCCCTTGTAGAACGGGTGGCAGCGTAAAAACCGCCGGAGGGCCAGCCAGCCGCCCTTCCAGGCGCCGTATTTCTCAATGGCCTCCAGGGCGTACTGGGAACAGGTGGGGATAAAGCGGCACCGGGGCGGAAGGCCCGGAGAGATGTACCTCCGGTAAAACCGGATGGCCCCCAAAAGGATTTGTTTCATCCCTTTTCCACCGGCGGAACCGCGATGCCCAGTTCCCGGCAGGCGCGCTGGAAGGCGGCACTGAGGCGGTCGTAGGGCCCGTCCGCAGTCCGGGCCCGGGCCACCAGGACGACGTCGTAGCCCTGCTTCATCTCCGGCTGGGCCAGGCGGTAGATTTCCCGCAGTCTCCGACGGGCGCGGTTGCGCACCACGGCGGAGCCCAGCTTGGTGCTGACGGTGACGCCCAGGCGGTTGTGCCTGCGTCCGTTGGGACGGCAGTAGACCACCATAAACGGGGTGACGGCGGAGCGGCCCTTGCTGTACATGCGCCGGAAGATCCGGTTATCTTTGATGGTGACGTTTTTTTTCACAGCCGCGGGCCTCCCTTCTCCTGCGTAAAACTGCCGCCGAAAGACTGACCGCCCGTCCCGACAGCGTAGGGACGGGCGGATGAATGGCGGCTAAACGACGTTCCTTAAGCGGACAGACGGGCGCGGCCCTTCGCGCGGCGGCGGGCGAGAACTTTGCGGCCATTGGCGGTATGCATTCTCTTCCGGAAGCCGTGGACCTTGGAACGCTGGCGCTTTTTCGGCTGATAGGTACAACCCATGGATTTCATTGCTTACACCTCCTGTTTTTTTGTGCCGCGCGGGGGCGAAGCCACGCGCTACTCGACGGCGGGGGAATTATCATCCCTCCCCGCAGTTGATTTTCCAGCCTGCTCGTAGACAGGTAAATAGTATTATACAGAGAAAAAAGGGGAGTGTCAACCTAAAATTTGCCGTTGACCCTGGACAATTTTTTCAAAACGGCGGGTTTTGGTTCAATTCCTCCATCCGGCTCTCCCCTAAAACGGGGATGCCGTTTTGCTCCAGCAGCTCCGCCGCCACGCCGCTGCCGGGGATGATTTTCCCGGAAAACGTGCCGTCGTAGACAGCCCCGCAGCCGCAGGAGGGACTGCGCTCCTTCAGCAGGGCGCAGGCAACGCCCTGTTCTTGGGCAATCGCCAGCGCGCGTTCGGCTCCCTGCCGGAAGGCCGCCGTCACGTCCGCGCCGTCTCGGGAGAGCACGCGCTCCCCTACCCGTTCGGACGGCGTTCTGGGCGTAGGCAGGCCGCCCAGCTGCTCCGGACAGACCGGCACCAGCTCAAAGCGTTCCGCCAGGGCCTCTATGCCGGGGGCATAGTTGCCGCCCCCGTCGTAACGGCACTTCCGTCCCAGCAGGCAGGCGGAAACCAGCAGTTTTTTCTTCATAGCGGCAGTTCCTTACCGTCCAGGGCGGCGCGGACCAGCTGGTCCCCGCTGTACGCCAGCTTCAGCGAGAAAAAGGGACTGGCGGGGTCCTCAATCAGCCGGAAGAAAATCTTGTCCCCCTCCCAGATGGGCAGGTCCTGGACCCGGCTTTTGGGTACCCACTCCAGGTCCCCCTCGTCGCAGCCGGTCATAGTTCCGGTCCATTTGGTTGCGGTATAAAGGTACATGTACTGCGTCTCCCAGTTCTCCGCCACAAAAGTGACCACCCCCCGCAGGCGGTAGTCCAGCAGCGTCAGGCCGGTTTCCTCCCGCACCTCGCGGAGAAGGCATTCCTCGGGGCTCTCGTCCCTCTCGAACTTACCGCCCACGCCGATCCATTTGTCCCGGTTCACGTCGTTTTTCTTTTTGACGCGGTGGAGCATCAGGTATTCGTTTTTGTCGTTTTCCAGGTAGCAAAGCGTGCAGTTAAACATATCAGGTCACCCCCAAATCAAATAGCTGATACCATACAGTACCGGCTGATGCAGAAGATAAATCAGCAGACTATGCCGCCCCGGCCAGGTCACGGCGGCGGGCAGCGGCGCGGACAACAGGCGGTTTTCCCGCCGCTCCAGGCACACGCCGCCCAACGCTGTGCCAACCGCAAACAGGAAAAACCAGGGCAGCAGCGGAAAATAGTCCGCGCTATGGAAGCCCGGTGACAGAAACCCCAAGGGGTAGAGCCAGCTTACGGAGACGGGCGTCCGGGCGGTCCACCAGCCGGAGAGCAGATATAAAACGCCGCTTCCCAGGGCCAGCGGCAGGAAGGAAATCTTTTGCAGGTATTTTCCAATAAAGTGGTACAGAACCATAGAGACGCCCATAAATTGCAAAATGCCAAACCGGATGGTCTGTCCGCCCGCCGCCGCGCCGGCCACCACCGCCACGCCCGCCGCCAAAACAATACATCCATGGCGCAGGCTGCTGCGGGAAAAACGGGCGGACATACCAGCCAGAAGGATAAAGCTGGAGCAGATGAACTTCTGCGTCAGATTCAGCGGGACGCAGAACATCTGCTCCCAGGTAATGACGCGGAAAATATACAGGTCATACAGGAAGTGGTAGACCAGCATGAGCAAAACAGCCAGGCTCCGCCAGGCGTCCAAAATATCAAACCGCCGCTTCATGACTTCTCCTTTTATGTTGGGTTCGACAGCTTGAACCATGGCAATCTCCCGCCTGCCGCACGGGTTCGTTGGAAGCTGGAAAACCATATATATTGGGCAGTCCCCGGGGCGGGAACTGCCCTCTTTTTAAGGCGGCAGCCGGTTACTTTTTCAGCTCTCCGGTGGCGCTGGCCGTAAGGTAGGCGTTGATAAAGCCGTCGATGTCGCCGTCCATAACGGCGGTGATGTTGCCGTTTTCGTAGCCTGTACGGGTGTCCTTGGCAAGGGTGTAGGGCATGAATACGTAGGAGCGGATTTGACTGCCCCACTCAATCTTCATCTGTACGCCCTTAATATCGGAAATCTTCTCGGCGTGCTGCTGCGCCTTCATTTCCATCAGCTTTGCCCGAAGCATTTTCATACAGTTCTCACGGTTCTGGACCTGGCTGCGCTCCTGCTGGCTGGAAACCACCACCCCGGTGGGTTTGTGAATCAGCCGCACTGCGGAGGAGGTCTTATTGACGTGCTGGCCGCCGGCCCCGGAAGCCCGGTAGACCTGCATCTCAATGTCCTCCTGACGGATTTCCACACTGTTGTCGTCCTCAATTTCCGGCATCACCTCTACCGCCGCGAAGGAGGTCTGGCGGCGGGCGTTGGCGTCAAAGGGGGAGATGCGTACCAGACGGTGGACCCCGTTCTCACTGCGGAGGAAGCCGTAGGCGTTCTCCCCTTCGATGGAGATGGCGGCGGACTTCAATCCCGCCTCGTCGCCGTCCTCGTAGTCCAGGGTCTTAACCGTAAAGCTGTGGCGTTCCGCCCAGCGGGTGTACATGCGGTAGAGCATCTGGCACCAGTCCTGCGCCTCTGTTCCGCCCGCCCCGGCGTGGAGGGTCAGGATGGCGTTGTTGGCGTCGTACTCGCCGGTGAGGAGAGTAGCGAGATTCGCCTCCTCCAGAGAGGACTCCAGCCGGTGAAAGCTCTCCTCTACTTCGGGAAGAAGGGAGGCGTCGTCCTCCTCCTGGGCCATTTCCACCAGGGTAGTCAAGTCCTCCCACTGGCTGAGCAGGCGGGCGTGATTTTCCAGTTTATTTTTCAGCAGCTTTGTCCGCTGGAGCACCCGCTGGGATGCCTGGATATCGTTCCAGAAGTTGGCGTCACCGGTTTTTTCCTCCAGCTCCTCCACCTCCCGGCGGGCTCCCTCCAAATCCAGAGCCGCCGCCAGAGTTTCCAGCTTAGGACCCATGGCCCCCAGTTTCTGTTTGTAGGTATCGTATTCAATAATCGGCATGTAGAATCCTCCGTTTCATCGTTGCGTTTTTCAGTTGCCCCCGCTGGAGGGCGTTCCAGTGTATACTTGTATTTAATGCGGCATATGGGATTCTCCATTCCTTTCAAAGTGCAGCTTTTCTATATTATGCCACAAAACCAGGGGATCTGTAAAGGGGAAATTTTCCGGGACCGTTTTCATATCCGCGGCTTGAAAATACAGGAGGAACCGGCAGCGGGAGCGGTAAGCAGGTCCGTCCCGGGAGAAATAAAAAGGAGCCGCTGCCAGTGTGACAGCGGCCCAAGCGGGTGGGATATTGGAAAGCTTCCATGAAGTATTATATATGGGTTGTCCACAATTGTAAAGAGGAAGTTTTGCCGTATTTTAGGAACCTTTGACAAATTTTGCCGCCCGGCAGGAATAATTTTCAAAAAAAGTCCTGTACAAGCCCGCGAGTTAATGGTATAATATCTCCATACCCCATAAGAGGATCACAGAAAGGAGCGATTTTATGAAGTTCACATTTACCTGCAAAAAGGTGTCCCTCAACGACTCCATCAAGGAATACGCGGAGAAGAAAATCTCCAAACTGGACCGCTATTTCCGGGAGGACGCCAAAGCGCTTGTGACCTTCTCGGTGGAAAAGGGCCACCGGTGCGTGGTAGAGATTACCATCACCAGCGGCAGCACGCTGTTCCGGGCCCAGGAGGAATCCAGGGACGGCGATATGCGCGGCGCAATTGACGCCGCCTGCTCCACTATTGACCGCCAGATCCGCAAAAACAAGACCCGCCTCTCGAAACGCCTGCGCCAGGACGCCCTCGTCCCCACTGTCCCCGCCGAATTCGACGTCAGCGAGGAGACGGACTTCGAGGTGGTCCGTACCAAGCACATCGCCGCCAAGCCCATGAGCGAGGACGAGGCCATTTTGCAGATGAATCTGCTGGACCACGATTTCTTCGTCTACCGCAATATGGAGGATGTGGTGAGCATTGTCTACCGGCGCAAAAACGGCGGCTACGGCCTGCTGGAGACCGACGGCGTTGAGGAAGACTGATAAACAGGAGCGGAGCCAGCCGGCTCCGCTCCTTCCCCTGTTTGGAGAGACGTAAACACTATGTACAAAATATTCATTGTAGAGGACGACGCCGTCATCGCCGCCGCCGTGGCGGGACACATTGCCTCCTGGGGCTGGGAGGCCCGTACAGTGACGGATTTCACCCATGTAATAGAGGAATTTTCCGCTTTTGCGCCCCATTTGGTACTGCTGGACATCGGCCTGCCCTTCCGAAACGGCTACCATTGGTGCGGCGAACTCCGCCGTCTCAGCAAGGTGCCGGTTATCTTCCTCTCCTCCGCCTCGGACAACATGAACATTGTTATGGCTATGAGTATGGGCGGGGACGACTTTATCCCCAAGCCCTTTGACCTGGACGTGCTCACCGCTAAAATCCAGGCGCTTCTGCGCCGGACCTACGATTTCGGCGCGGCTGCCCCGCTGCTGGAGTGCCGCGGGGCGGTGCTGGATACCGGGGACAACACCCTGCGCTATCAGGGCCGGAAGCTGGAGCTGACCCGGAATGAGTACCGCATTTTACAGGTTCTGCTGGAGCAGAAGGGCCGCACCGTCTCCCGGGACACCCTGATGCGGAAGCTGTGGGAGACCGACAGCTTTGTAGACGAAAATACCTTGACCGTAAATATGACCCGTCTCCGGCGAAAGCTGGAGGGACTGGGCCTGACGGATTTCATCCGTACCAAAAAAGGACTTGGGTATCTGTTGGAAGAGTGATATGAGAATCATTGGTGGATATATCAAAGAAAGAATCTGGTTTCTTATACTTGCTGCGGTGTGCGTGGGCATGTTTGCTTCGGTGCTGTTTCTTTACAACCTGCCTGTAGAGGCGGCGGGCTATGGCGGACTGCTGTGCGCTATAGCGCTGCTGTTGTCCACGGGGGCTGACTTTTACGTTTACCGAAGGAAGATTTTGTATTTGGAAAGCTTGCAGGGCCAGGCGGCTCTGCTGCTGGATAAGCTTCCGGAACCGCGAGGTCCCAAGGAGGAGGCCTACCACGCCCTGCTGCTGGAGCTGGACCAGGACCGCCGGGCCGCCGTCTCCCATTCCGACGCCTGGCAGAGGGAAACCGTTGACTATTATACTATGTGGGCCCACCAGATTAAAACGCCCATTTCCGCCATGCGGCTGATTCTCCAGGAGGACGCGTCAGAGCGTGGCCGTGAACTGGAAGCGGAGCTTTTCCGGGTGGAGCGGTATGTAGAGCTGGTGCTGAGCTACCTGCGCCTGGGCGGCGGGAATACGGACTACCTCATCCGGGAGTACCCTCTGGAAAACATCCTGCGGCAGGCCGCCCGGAAATACGCCCCTCTTTTTATCCGGGGCAAGGTATCCCTGGATCTTCAGCCGACAAGCCTGCGGGTCCTGACGGACGAAAAGTGGTTGCAGCTGGTGGTAGAGCAGACGCTCTCCAACGCCGTTAAGTACGCCCCCGGCGGACGTGTAACGGTCCGTACCGAGGGCTGGAATTTATTGATTGAGGATAACGGCGTGGGGATTGCTCCGGAGGACCTGCCCCGTATTTTTGACCGTGGGTTCACCGGCTGTAATGGCCGGATAGACAAACGGGCCACAGGCATTGGGTTGTACCTCTGCCGGCAAATCTGCCGCCGTCTGGGCCACACCGTCAACGCCGCCTCCGAGCCGGGCAGAGGCACTGTTATTACCATTGGCCTTGCCCGGCCCTACCTGGAGGTGGAGTAGAAAATACCCTACAAATTGTAATCAAAAGAGCTAAATCGACTGTGCGCTATCAAAACCCGACGCTTTGGCGGCCTCAAAAGTAATGCCGCCCTCCTTGTGGTCGCTTTTGGCCATGTTGAGGTAGAAGCTGCACACCACGCCATGGGCGGACCAGGGCAGGCCCACCATAGCGGTCAGCCAGGGCAGGGCCCCGGCATAGCCGGTATGGACGCAGTACGCCGCCAGCACCAGCCCGCCCACTGTTACCACCCACAGCAGAACGCGGATATCGGCAACCAGTCTTTTGGAAAACTGCATCAGGCCTTCCCCCGTTTCGCCATAATGGCCGCCTGATAGCGGGGAATCAGTTCCATGGGTCTGCTGCCGTCGGTAATGCCCATGTCCACGGCTTCCTGAAGCTCCTCTTTGGCCCAGTCCGGCATAGGCTGCTCCGCCAGGTACCCTTGCAGCGCGTCAAAAATCTCTTTTCCGGTCATAGTATCGTCCTCCTCTGTCGGTTTTTTCGGGATGTTGTATTCTCTGGCGTCCACCCACCAGTAATATTTCACCTGGCTTCTGAACGTATAGGGATCGCCGTTGACCCGGTCGTCCCGGGTGCTGTTGGGGTCGTTGATGCGGATTTTTCCGTCCTCCCACCACACCAGAATAAAATGGCCGCTGGAGGTCCAGTTGCCCTTGTTCATCAGGGCGATGAGGTAGTAGCCCTGCTGGAGCAGCTCCAATGCCTTCTGATGATTTTCATGGTTAGGTTTTCCATAGGTGCTGGTCCAGCTGAGCATGTCGCACTTGATATTAAACGCCGCCAGCTGAGGAACAAAATAGCTGTAGTAGGTGCCTTGATGGAGGGCCTTATACCCATGCTCCAGACTCCATTTACAGGCGTCCTCCGGCGTGAAGGTTTTTCCTGTCAGCGTTTCGATAATCATAGCCGCGCAGGTGGGGCCGCACCCGGCGGAACCGATGGTACTGCTCTCCCCCGGTACGCAGTACGGTTTATCCTTCCACCTGGGGTCCTTTTGCAGATAGGATACCGGGTGTTTATTCATCGTGGTTCCCTCCTTCGCTTGTCTCCATAGCGTCCTGAACCTTCTGGGACTGCGTTCCGAAATAGAACGCGATAATCACAGCGTAAATGGTCATAAAATCCTGACTGATCTGCACCGCGCAGGCCATATAGGCGAATACCGCTGTCAGCGTCAGCGTAACCAAGCTTTTCACGCTCAGCAGGTTTCCCAGCCGTTTGACAATGGTTTTATCCATGCTGCCCCCTCTCATAGTCCGACCCGCCCCAGCAGGAAAGCGATTACCGCGGCCGCCACCGCCCAGATGGCCTTTTCCACGATGCTCTCCCAGCGTTTTCCGGGCTTGTCCTTCAGCTCCTGTACTGATGCTTTAATTTCCTCGGTGTCCGCTTTAATCTGCCGTATACGCTCCTCAATAAGGGCTACGGTGGTACGGGAAGCTTCCAGCTTCCCATAAAATTCCTTATGTGTATCCTTATTGTGCTCATTATCCCTCTCCAGGGACTCAATCCGCTGGAGATAGGGACAGTCGCGCAGATTTTCCGCACATGTTTCATTCATAGTTTCTCACCTCGCTTGCCTCCTTTTGATTCTGGCCCCTAAACAGGGAGGGAACCAGCGGCAAGTAGCACGAAACAGGTCAACTCAAGCTTCATTTTCTCCGCGTAAATTTCAGTCCTGGGGTTTCCCCCCAGGCTGTGTCAAAACACAGCCTGGGCTTCCCCTGACCCCAATGGCTGC
>CAMSIF010000035.1 GCA_947058885.1 uncultured Clostridia bacterium | reverse complement strand
AAAATGGTCTGGTCCTCGACCTCGGTGGTCAGAGCCTCCAGGGCGCGCTCCACCAGCTTACGCCGGATAGCCTTCTCCTCCTCGGGGGAGAGGGCGGGGTTGCCCAGGGGATGGGGAATTGCGATAGTGGGGACGATACGGTTCGCGCCTACCGTCATGGAAATCGGGGTGACGGTACACATATGCACCACAGGGATGCCAGCGCGCTCAATCTCTTTTACCATCGTTGCACCGCAACGCGTACAGGTACCTCAGGTGCTGGTCATGATAACGGCATGAACACCGGCCTGGAGCAGCTTCTGGGCGTACTCTGCGGCAAATCCCTTGGCGTTAGCGACGGAAGTACCGTTACCAACAGTGGTGTAGAAGAGGTCATGGAGCTTACCAATCTTGCCCTCGCGCTCCATTTCACGAAGAACATCAACGGGCAGAACGCGGTCGGAGTCAGCGTTGGCATATACCGGATCGTAGCCGCCGTGGGCGGTCTCGTAGGTCTCCGCCGTCAGGTCATCCACACCGGCAATGGAGTATTCACCGTAGTGGGAAGCGGAGGAGGACTCGATGTGGTCCGGGTTGCCCTTGGGCACGATGCCGCCGGAGGTACAAAGGGCAATGGTTGCCTTGCTGAGGTCCTTGATGGCCTTGTTGGGGGCCACGCGGTCAAAGGACGGCATGGGGTACTCGGTAGTGAAAGGCTTGTCGTTGAGCTTCGCCACCAGCATATCCACAGCGCGCTTGGCGCCGACTTCCTTCTCGAAGAAGTTGCGGCGGATGCCGTTCGGCATATAGCCCTCCTCAGCGGAGGCACCGATTTTCTCGCCTTTCATCATCTTCAGGGCCAGCTTAGCCATAGCGGGGGCGGCCTTGCGCATACCAGCGGCGCTGTTGGCGGTGGCTACGATGAGGACCTTGTTCTTCAGGTCCGCGCCGGGGTTCTCCTCATACATACCGGTGAGTACGGGAATACCCAGCTCCTCCTGCACGGCGCAGGCAATGGTGGCGCAGGCGTAGCCATAGCGGCCGGCGTTGAAGGCGGGACCGGCAATAAACATGTCGGGGTTCTGCTCCTTCACCCAGGCCAGGACCTGCTTTTTGGCGTCGGCCTCGTGCTCGGCGAAGTAGGAGTCGCCGCAGACGATGGTGGCGGCAATCTCAGCCTCGCCCTTCCAGGCGGTATTGAGAGCCATACCGGGGCCTACGCAGCCTTCCCGCAGCTCGGGAGCCACATGGGCCATCTCCTCGCCGCCGATGTTGGCGAAGAACTGGTTAATATAGTGTACGACTTTATAACTCATAGCTTGCTTTCCTCCTTTCCTGACTTATCGTGCGCTCAGGCGGTTGAAGCCCATCTCGTTGGTAGCGCCAGTGATGACCTGGAGCTCCGCCTCAATGGTACCGTCGGGACGCAGGGAACCAGCGTGTCCGCCGGCGATGACGTCCACGTAGTCCAGGGTGCCGATAACCTTATCCATCTTGGGCAGGATGATGACCTCGTTGGCGTTACCGCCGGTAACCACGGCGTCGGCCAGGGGGTCGGCGTCGGCCAGGGACTGGCTCTTACCGTCCTGTCCGGCGTACTCGTCGGTAATGATGACGGTCTTTACGCCCTGAAGCTCAATCTTCTTGCAGTTCATGATGAGGTCGGTGTCCGGGTTGCCGAAGCCTTCCTGACTGACCAGCGCGCCGTCAAGATCCAGCAGGCGGCAGAGCTTGGAGGTCCAGTCGGAGGAACGCTGCTTATCGGCCAGGTACACGTTCTCGTTTGTGATGATGTTGCAGACGTAGTTGAGGGTCTTGCCGTGAGCGGCGAAGAGATTGGCTACCACAGGGTTGTTCTGATGGTGGTAGGTGGTATTCTTGTCGCAGGCGGAGACACAGTTGCCGCTGATGATAGCGCCGTCCATGGTTTCGGTGGGGCAGAGGATGGTGGTCAGACTCCGCTTAGCATCCACGCCGTAGACGTAGGTATCATGGAGCAGGCCCTGGCTCTGGAGCATGTGAACGTAAGCCACGCGGGGCAGGTTGGGCAGCTTCTCGATGCCCTCCTTGATGCCGTAGGTCTCGAACACAGCGGTCTCGTCAGGGGTGACGTCGCGGCCCAGCTCACCGATGTAGGTGGCGGCCCGGAGACCGGCGATACGAACGGCGTGCTCATACTCATGCTTGTGGTCCTGATAGCCCTCGTTGGGTTCAGCCACCACGACCAGGTTATTCAGCTTGGAGAACGGGGTGTACTCCGCGCCGGGGCCGGACATGTCGATGATGCCCTCCTGGAAACCCACGATCTTACCAGCGGTCACAACTGCCATGCCCCGCAGGACATGGGTCTTGCCGCTGCCTACGGTCTCCACCTTGCTGATAACACCGGGGAACACGCCGCCGGGGCCTTCCACCTTTACGCGGGGCTCAATGACGTCCTTGACCGGGGTGATGCGCACGCTCTCGCCGGGCTTAGCCACGTCGAAGCTGAAATCCTTGACCCATGCCTTGACGTCGTCGTCCTCGTACAAATAGGCTTTGACGGCGTCGGGGTCAACATACAGGGTACCGTTTGCTACCTTGCATTCCTTTGAAAACTGGATGTCTTTAATCTGGATATAGCCCAGTTCCAATTTCAAAGCGAACACCTCCTCCTTCTAAAGAATTATTTACTAAGACCTGCCTGGGCGTCAAAACCGATGGCGCCCGCCAGCAAGGTATAGTCGATGAGCTGAAAGTCCTTGAGGACAGATTCCGGGAGTTCCCGCTCCAAGGGCTTGAACTTGTCGAATACGGCGATAGCGTTGGACATGAGCTCGCCATGCTGGGCGTCGAAGCCGTGAGGGGAGAGGGAGACGATAAGGGATTTATAGGGGGTCTCGTTGGGCTTAACGCTGCCCGCCAGTGGATGCGTATATAAGATGTGTCCGGCGTAGACCATATCCCGGGCCTCCACCAGGATTTCCCGAAAAGAACGCTGGGGCTCGAACCGGATGGAGAAGAGGCCGCGGCCCTCCATACACTGGGGGACCAAGGGGTTATTGGTGAGAATAAGAAAGTCCCTGGGGTTATTGATGGCAGCCATAATAGTTCTCCCCGCAGTCTGCATTTAATAAAAAAAGAGCAAGACACCCGAAAAACTGATGCCTCGCTCTGTTTCCAGCCTGAGAGATTCTCCCGGGCATTGCCCAAGATTGCTCCATCGGCGCTTACGCTCTCCAGAGTGTTGTCAGTCCTCAGTCTGTTTGCCTGAGATCTTCGCTGCGGGCTTGGCTTGTCCCGTGCTTATTCCTTCGGCCCCGCTTAAGCGGGTCTCCTGAGGACTTCATCCAACAGTATTCAAAATTGCAAGGGCCGGAAGAGGCCTCGTTTCTTCTATAGTTTACGTGTAAATTTACTATTTTACAAGGGAAAAAGTGAAATATACAGATAAACAATATAACTTCGATATTGACAAAATCTATAAATCAAATGCTGGATTTTCCTTTCCCGCTGTAGAATCCGGCGGCGTAGTCATAGAACGCTTGGGCAACAGGGGAGAGGATACTGTTCTTATGGCGCACCAGATAGAGCTTGCGCCGCAGCTTCACGCTGTCAAAGTTGAAGGATAACAATTTTTTAAACTGGCAATAGTCCTCGCAGGCGCTCTGGGAGATAACGGCGATGCCCAGACCCTCGCTGACCATCTGCTTAATGCTTTCAGTAGAACGCACCTCCACAGCGATGCGGATTTCCTTGGCGTCCACGCCCATTTCCCGCAAAAAGCTCTCCGTCTCCAGCCGGGTGCCGCTGCCGGGTTCCCGACTGATAAAGGGTTCTCTCGTCAGCTGCCGGGTAGGGAAGCCGGTAGACTGATAAACCCGGTATTTGGGGGTGTTGGGTGTGACGACCACCAGCCGGTCCTCCGCCAGGGGTTGATAGACGCATTTCGGCAGATTAATCACCGCGCCGGTGAAACCAATCTCCGCTTTCCGGGCCGCGACCTGGTTGGCAACCTCGGTACTGTCCATGACTTGCAGGCTGAAACTGACATCCGGGTAGTCGGCGCGAAATCCCTGAATGAGCTTAGGCAGGAAATATTGCCCTGGTATGGTGGAAGCTGCTACGGTAATGGCTCCCTGCATCTCGTGGGAAAAGGTGTGGAGGGCCTGTACCGCCCCCGAGCGCAGCCGTAATATCTCCTTGGCGTAGCCGTAGAGCAGGTTCCCGGCGTCGGAAGGGTAGATTTCTTTTGTTGTGCGCACCAGCAGCTTGATACCCAGCTTTCTCTCCAGGGTGGCGATGTGGGTGCTGACAGTGGGCTGTGTGAGGTAGAGGGTTTTGGCGGCCCGGGAGAAGCTTCCCTGGTCCACCACAGCCACGAAGGCCTCCAGTTCTTTCATATCAATGTCCATACTTGTTCTCCTAAAGCGCCCAGGTCCCTGCTGAAGCAAACGCCGGAAAAAAGGACCAGTCATCGGGCCTGCGACCCAACGACTGGTCCCCGCCGCGTCCGGCGGCGTGGCGGGAATATGTGGGAATCGAACCCACCTAAGGAGCTCTTAACCCCTATCACTGGTTTTGAAGACCAGGGGGCACACCAGCACCCGTCTACTCCCATTTGCCCGTCCATTCTACCACAGGTTTCCCGTTTCATCAACCGCAAAAATGGATTGATAGATTTTTTCTATAAGATTTCAGGAACAAGACCAGAGAAAGCTGGTCCAGTCCGGCGCAGATCTCCATCTTTTTTCAATACCTTGTTCTTGTCCCAGTATTCCAGCAGGGCCAAGGCGTACTTCCGCGATGTGCTTAGTTTATCCCGGAATTCAGCCAGAGTCAATGTCTCCTGTGCGGCGAAGTGCTCTGACAACTGACGGCAGGTGTCCTCGTAAACCTCCCGGTGGACGCAGATTTGGGGCGTGAGCATCACCAGACCTCCGCCGGACACCAGACTTTCCACTACCTGTTTACAGTCGGCCTGTTCGCCAGGGGTGAAGAGACCGTACACCTCGTCCAGTCCAGGGGTTTCCAAACCCGCCTTGCGGTAGGTTTGCAGAAGCCGGTCTCGAATTCCGCTCTGTTTTTTTGTCAGCCGTACAGAAAAATCCGCCAAGGCGTAGCGGTCCGCAGCGGCTTTGAGCTTGCCCTCCCGGACCAGGGCCGCCAGAAGGGCGTCGGAAGCCGCTTGTTCCGTATTCTTAAACAGCTTCTGCCGCAGCTCCGCCGTCTTCATACCCGCATGGAGAGGATTCTGCCGGTGGTATTTATCCAGCAATTCCTGGCAGGCAGCCCATACGCCGTCAAATACGCTGCCCGCCAAATACCTTCCAGGGAGCGGCTCCAGAGCCTTACCGGAGGCGGTCAGACTGTTCAGCGCTTCCGAGAGTTCCTCCACATCCCGGTTCAGTCCAGCGGCCAGCTTCTCCAGAGTAGGCAGGGAGGTTCCGGCGTTAGCCACGGCTTGCAGCAGCCGCTGGTCTCCGGAGCCGCTTTCCCGGATGGCCAGTTCCTCCAATACCTGCTGTACGCCCCGCTTGTGGCGGGCCGGGCAGTCGTCCAAAATCACGCCGCCGCCGATGGTCTCCAGGGGAGAATAGAAGCGCACCACGAAGCGGTCGCCGCATTTGGCGGCCAGCTCTTCAGTCATCCGCAGCTGGGCATAGCAGGACTCTCCGGGTTGTAGGGCATCACGGTCCAGCAGCACCACCTTGCTCAGACGCACAGAGGAGCCGTGGTACAGGTGGACCTGAGAACCGGTAAGGATGGTTCGCTGAGAGTTTTTCAGGTTTTGCAGTTTTACATCCAGCATGAGGGATTTACGCACGCTGCCGGGCTTGGCGATGGTGTCTCCCCGGGTCAAATCAGATTTCTTGGTTCCCGCCAGATTCACCGCCACCCGCTGTCCGGCAAAGGCGGAGGGCACGTCCGCGCCGTGGACCTGCAAATTCCGCACCCGGGCGGTAAAACCGGTGGGTAACACCTCCGCCGGGTCTCCCACCTGTATGGCCCCTTCAATAAGGGTGCCTGTTACCACAGTACCAAAGCCGTCCACGGAAAAGACCCGGTCAATCGGCAGGCGGAAGGGAGCCCGCAGATTCTTCTCTGAAGCCTGCCGTACCAATTCCCGCAGATTTTCCTTCAGAGCGGCCAAGCCCTCGCCGGTCCGGGCGGAGACGGCGTGGACGGGTTTACCCTCCAAGAAGGTACCCGCCGTCTGAGCAGCCACATCCTCCCGTACCATGTCCACCCATTCCGGGTCAACCATATCGCATTTGGTAATGACAGTCAGGCCTCTCTGGATCCCCAGAAGGGAGAGGATACCCAGATGTTCCACAGTCTGGGGCATGAAGCCCTCGTCAGCGGCAACCACCAGCATGGCCAAATCGATGCCCCCGGCCCCGGCCAGCATATTTTTGATAAATTTTTCATGGCCGGGCACATCTACAATACCCGCCTGGGTACCATCGTCAAAATCCAGGTGGGCGAAGCCAAGCTCAATGGTGATGCCCCTCTTTTTCTCCTCCGCCAGCCGGTCGGTATCAATGCCGGTGAGGGCCTTCACCAGCAGGGTTTTGCCGTGGTCCACATGCCCCGCTGTGCCGATGATAACATGCTTCACTGGACCACCTCCCTTACCGCTTGCTCAATAGTGGGGAAGTCTGCCTCCGCCAGCGTGCGCACGTCCAGGAGGTACTGTCCTTTGCTGATGCGTCCGATAATCGGGATTTCTCTTTTGCGCAAAGCTTCCTCCAGGCCGTCCGGAGTGAGTCCCTCCGGCTGGACAGCCACAGCCCAGGAGGGGATGGTCTGGGTGGGGCAGCTGCCGCCGCCCACCTGCCCCTCCGTCTCTACTACCTGGGCGGGACAGCCTGCGTCCTGGAGCCGCTGGCACAACAGGGCGGCCCGCCCGTGGAGAACGTGCGGGGGGGCGCTCAGCATGGATAATACGGGAATTTCTTCCCTGGCTCGGGCCGGGTCCAGGTAGGCGCAGAGAGTTTCCCGAAGGGCGGCCAGGGTCATCTTGTCCACCCGCACCGCCCGGGCCAGAGGGTGCTTTTTCAGCTGGTCGATGTAAGATTTTTTTCCCAGGATCAGCCCCGCCTGGGGACCGCCCAGAAGCTTATCGCCGCTAAAGGAAATGAGGTCTACACCGGCCTTCACACTCTGTTGGACCGTCGGCTCATCGTGAATGCCGAAGGAGGTCAAATCCGCCAGGGAACCGCTGCCCAGGTCCTCAATCACGGGCAGCCCATATTTTTGGCCAAGCTCCGCCAGTGCCGCCAGAGGAACCTGTTCCGAGAATCCGACAATCCGGTAGTTGCTGGTATGGACCCGCAGCAGGGCACGGGTTTCCGGACCAATAGCGGCTTCGTAGTCGCGCAGATGGGTTTTGTTGGTTGCGCCTACCTCCCGAAGCGTACAACCGCACTGAGTCATGATTTCCGGAATGCGGAAGGAACCGCCAATTTCCACAAGCTCTCCCCGGGAGGCCACTACCTCGCCGCCCTTGCCAATGGCGCTGAGCATCAGCAGTACGGCGGCGGCGTTATTGTTGACCACCATAGCGGCTTCAGACCCGGTGACGGAGGCCAAGAGGCTTTCGATGTGGCTGTGCCGTGACCCGCGGCAGCCGTTTTCCACGTCGTACTCTAACGTAGAGTATCCCCGTGCCACTGCGGCTACCGCCTCCGCCGCCTTGCGGGACAGGCAGGCGCGGCCCAGATTCGTGTGCAGCGTCACGCCGGTGCCGTTGATGGCCGGACGCAGGGAGGGCAGGGCCGTCCGCCGGGCCCGTTTGGCGGCAGATGCAGCGAGTTCCATACTGCCGGGAAGAGCTTCCAGACCACCGGAGAGAGCCTGCTGGCGCAGTTCCTCCAGAACCTCGCGTACCGCATCCCGAGCCATACCTGCGGGCAGCTCCTCCGCCAGCGAGGCTAGGGGAGGCAGGCCCAGCAGCTCGTCCACCTTGGGGATTTTGCGCAAGAGATCTTGTCGTTCCATGCAATCACGCTCCCGTTTCTTGGCTGATTTGATCGGGCTGGCAGGAGAAAGGCGATGCCGAGTTTTAGGCTCGACACCGCCCTGTCATCCCTAAAGATATTGCTATTTTACCCTATGCCGGTGGGAAATGCAAGGCTTTCCAGCAAATATTCCAGGGAAAAAAGGAGGGTTGTAACGAAATTGTAACTTGCTTTTTTGTTATACGGTTGTATAATAAAGTTAAATTATACAGCTGTATAACATAAACATAGGAGGAATGGATGATGAAACGGTTAGGAGACGCAGAATTGGAAATCATGTTAGCAGTGTGGGGCGCGGGAGGCCCGGTGCAGTCGGGATATATCCACCAGCAGCTGCGGGGGAGCCGGGATTGGGCCCTCCCGGCAGTCATCACCGCCATGAACCGCCTGGTAGAGAAGGGATTTCTATCCTGTGAAAAGCGGGGGCGCAGCAACTGGTACCGGGCGGAGGTTACCGAAGGGGCCTACAAGGCGGCGGAGGGCCGGGGGCTTATCGACCGGCTTTACGGCAGCAGCTTTACCGGCATGGTGGCGTCCTTGTACGACGGACGGGCCATTGGGCAGGAGGATTTGACAGAGCTGCGGGAATATTTAGACAAATTGGAGGGGAAGTAAAATGGAACTGCTTTTGAACACTGTAAAATGGGGTCTGGTTACAGGCGCGGCGGCGTTGCTGCTGACAGTTATCAAGCCGCTGCTGGACAAACGGTACAGCCCCCGCTGGCGGTATGGCGTATGGCTGGTGATGGCTCTGCTTCTGCTGCTGGCTCCTATTCAGCCTCTGCTTCTGCCAAGGCAGGAGGTCATAGAACCTCCAGTGCAAATTAGAGTGCCCCGCCTGGAACTTGCTGTCAGCAGGGAGGAGGGCGTGTCCCTTCAACGTCCGACAGAGGATAACACTGCCGCAAGGACTGGGGTGCGTCCTGTACAGGATGCGGACGCGCCCGCATCCCGGCGAACTTTTGATATGAACCGCGTTCTGCCAGCCATGTGGGTGTTGGGGGCGGCGGCCTTTGCTCTCTACCACCTTTTAGGCACATGGACCTTTCAACACCGTATGCTTCGCTGGAGCAGGCCGCCGGACGAAGATACCGTCCAGCTTTACGCCAGCGTTCAGCGAGACATGGGGCTGAAAAGAACACCCTGCCTGCGGGTCAGCAAATGGGCGGCATCCCCTATGCTGACAGGGCTGGTCCGGCCCCGCTTGGTGGTGCCGGATCAGGACTACAGCCAGCAGGAGTTGGGCTTTATTCTGCGCCACGAGCTGACCCACTATCGCCGGCATGACCTCTGGTACAAGCTGGCGGTTCTGGCCGCCAACGCCGTCCATTGGTTTAACCCGCTGGTATACCTGATGGCCCGGGAGGCGGCGAAGGACATGGAACTGACCTGCGACGCGGCGGTAGTGGCCGGGGCGGACGCCTTGGCCCGCCGGGCTTACAGCGAAACCCTGCTGGCCGCTGTCCACCGGCAGAAGGGCCTTGGCCGTTCCGCGCTATCCACCCACTTCTATGGCGGCGCGGAAGTGATGAAGGAGAGGTTTCGGAACATTCTGGGCAGCCAGGGCCGCAAATGGGGCTTGGCCGCCTTGGTTCTGACGTTGCTTCTCACCGTAGCCACCGCCTGCGCGGTAGGACTTAGCCAGCCGTCCGGACCAAAGGAACTGACGAAAGAGGAGCTGGAGGCGTGGCAGGAGAAAATCAACGCGCCGGACCAGCGTGGACAGTATCTTCGGAGGATGTACACCGACAGAACCTATTTACCGCCGCAGGAATTAATAGAAAGTCTGGAAAGCTCCGAGCAGATACACGCTACAGTCCTCAGCGGAACCCAAAACGGAGATACGGTAACCCTGGAGCTGGAGGGCAGTTTTTCCTCCGGCCTGTCCAGAGGAACCCTGACACTGGCAGATGGGGAGCCGGTGAGTTTTACCAACCCGCTCTATACTGCGGTGGAAGAGATGGCCTGGAATACGATTATCGCCAGCACGACGGCGGGGCAGGGGGTGGAAATCGCGGAACGCTGCATCACCAGTCTCTATTGTGCAGAGAGTCTCCAGCTGGAGGATACGTTTTGGTATGTCTGGGAGGTGTACGACTGGTTTAAGCCAGCTGATATGAGTCAGATAACGCTGGCAGGGGGCATGGAGGAGCAAAATGGCTGGATCTCCAACTCCTATTATGCCCCTGTCCTTATTATCAGCGAGGACGGCAGCGGGAATATGTCCCTGGAGGAGGTTTCTGCCGCCTGGCAGCTGGAGAATGGTTTTACATGGGAGGATTACGTCTACTGTCACACAATTCTGGGTATGGATATGGGCGCAGTTCTCAACGGCTGGCCGGAAATTAACATGGAATTCATTCAATCCCAGCTGGACGGCCACCAGGCAGGCTTCAACGACTGGCAGGACGTGGCCAGAAGCTACCTGAGCCAGCTTGGCGCGGAGCCTACAGAAGAGCTTACTATTGTACGCAGTGCAAAGACGGAAGGGCAAGACTACGATGAGAGCCTGGTGGTGCGGACTGCCTGCGGGGAGTACGCGGCAAGGATACTGATGACCCATATCGTCTACCCGGTGGGAGACCAGACCGTGTCCTTCTGGCAGGTGAACAGCGTATGGTGGGACCCGGAGGTCCCGGATTTCACGCCCGCAGAGGAACCGGTGGATATCCCTGAGAAGGAGGAACCGCCCAGTGGCGAAAGTGAGGAGCTTTCAGCGGACGCTCTGGCGGCAATTGCGGACTACTTTAACACCGGCAATACCGGGGGACAGGATTCCTATGCCCGAGCCCGTAACGGCCTTCTGCGGTTTCCCTACGAGAGCTTTGACGGTATCCGGCACTATTTGGAAATCCTTTTCTACGACGCAGGGGAGACTGTGACGGACGAAGAGGAGCTTGCGGCTCTGGAGGAGCGGATGGGAACTCCCATTGAGACAGACTGCTTCAGGTTGACGCGAAAATTTATCCGTGAGTTCCTTAGCTGGGAGTTCGTGGAGGAGGTATCCGATGACGCCTTGCGTACGATGTTGGAGGAGCACTTGTCCCTGCCAAACCTGGAGGAATACGAAGCGTTCTATCTCATTCACGGGGACACTATGATGACCTCTTACCAGTTTGACCGGGGTATCCGGGAGGCAGACGGTACAATAAAGGTATACTACACGACGGACCTCTGGGTCTGGGAGGAGAGTGGGGAGATGAATATTCTCTGGGATCAGCCCATGTGCGCTGCCATGCAGCTGGTAGGGCAGGATACCTGGGGCATGATCTCCAATACCATAGCAGAATAAAAACAGAGCCGCCGGGGACTTCCCGGCGGCAGTTTTGATGGAGAAAATCTTGACAGGAAACATGAAAAAGCGTATAGTTGGTGTGGGCGGTTTCCGGGATACCATCCTGTTCCCTCTGGTCCGCGGCCCCGCCCTGACCAATTCAATTTGGAGGAAGCATATGGAGCAACAGGTAAAACGTATCGGCGTTTTGACCAGCGGCGGAGACGCCCCCGGCATGAACGCCGCCATCCGCGCTGTGGTGCGGTCCGCCGTGGGCCGCGGTATTGGCTGCGTTGGCATTCGCAGAGGCTGGAATGGTCTTATTGGCAGTGATTTCGTCCCTATGGACACCTCCAGCGTCAGCCATATTATCGAAAAAGGAGGCACGCTCCTGTATACCGCCCGCAGTGAGGAGTTCCGGACCATAGCGGGACAGGACAAAGCTTTGGCCACCTGCAAGCTGCTGGGCCTGGACGCGATTGTAGCTATCGGCGGCGACGGTACATTCCGGGGCGCGCTGGACCTCTCCCGCCGTGCCGCAGAGACGGGATATCATTTGCAGGTTGCCGGTATCCCGGCCACAATCGACAACGATATCGGCTGTTCCCATTATACCATCGGCTTTGACACCGCCTGCAACACGGCGATTGAGTGCATTGATAAGCTGCGGGACACGATGCAGTCCCATGAACGCTGCTCCGTTGTGGAGGTCATGGGCCGCCACGCCGGATATCTTGCGCTGAGCGTGGGCATTTCCGTAGGCGCCACCGCCGTTCTTATCCCTGAGCGCAAGCTGGAGTTTGAGCGGGATATCGTGGAAAAAATCCGCCGCGCCCGCCTGGCTGGAACTACCCACTATATGGTAGTGGTGGCCGAAGGCGCGGGGAACGCTATGGAAATCAGCCATCAAATCCACGAGGCAGTTGGTATTGACCCCCGCGTGACAGTCTTGGGACATATCCAGAGGGGCGGTTCGCCCTCGGCCAAGGACCGGGAGACTGCCAGCCAGATGGGCTACCGGGCAGTCCGGGCTATTGCGGAGAACTTCGGCAACTGCGTTATTGCTACCCAGGAGGGCCGTCTCGCAGTCCTGAACATGGAAGACGCTCTGAAAATGACCAAGGAGTTCGGCATGGAACGCTACCAGATTCTGGAGGCTCTTACCAACAATTGGGGCGGTATTTGACGAAAAACGATCCATACATCCATCATAAAAGCGTCCCGGGACAGAGAACTGCCCCGGGACGCCTTTTTTCTTGCTTAATGCGAAGGATTATTCGTAATATTCCACATATTCAAACGCGCCGATGGCCCCGCAGGTGTCGCATACGTCGGGCCGCCCGTCAAATACCGCGCCGCAAAACTGGCAGCGGTATCCCTCACGCTTCTCCTTGGCGGCAGGCACGGCGGGAGATGCGGGGGTCCTGCTCAGCTCCGCCAGCAGGGTCATAAAACGGTTCTCATGGCTGCGTTCAATGGCAGCCACCTTTTCAAACATAACCGCAAGCTCCTCCAGGCCGTCCTCCCGCGCCTGCTGGGCGAAGCCGGGGTACATATCGTGCCACTCCATGTACTCTCCCTGGGCTGCTTGGGTCAGGCACTCCGTAATATCGGAGGGTTTACCGTAGATCTGTTCAAACCAGAACTTGGCGTGCATCATTTCGTTTTTCGCCATCTGCTCGAAAGCCTCTGCAACAGCGATATTTCCGCAGTCACGGGCTGCTTGGGCAAAGTATGTATATTTATTCCGGGCGATAGATTCTCCCGCCAATGCTGCGCGGAGATTTTCCGCTGTTTTTGTATTCTCCAGGGCCATTTGTGTTCCTCCTTGTATCGTTGGCTCGTAACCGGCAGCGGCATCCAGCCATACGCCTCCGGTTCGTCTTGTTTTTAACAATAGCATAAACTATTAGGAAAGTCAATCCGGGTTATCGTACTAAACGTGAAAGAACGCGAATCCAACCATCACCACTCATCAACGGCTATTCGTGCATTAGAAGGGGAGTATAGCTTACAAGAAAAAGGACGGGTCAAAGGCCCTGTTTGACTGAACAGAGCGGCTGACCCGCCGGATGCGTCCTACTTGCTTATAGATTCTTCTTGCAGCCTGTCAAACGCCGCCATGCACTCATCCACTGTCGCACCGTTGAGCAGGTCCCGCACAATGAGGCAGGTATTGCCCCACTGCTCCACCTTCATACCCGCATTGGAACCGAGGACAAAAATATTTTCCTGAATTTTGTCGTTCAGGGGCTTCAGCGCGGGCACGCACTCTACCTCAACATTTTTAGAGGGAGAAATTACTCGGTTGGTTTCCGCGTAAACCTGGAGAGCCTCGTCGGAGAGCATGACATCCAGTGCGCGCAAGGCATCCTCAGCATGTTCCGCGTTGGCGCCGATAGCGTATCCAGTCATTGGCATTACCGGCATTTGTCCCCGGCTGCTGGGAAAGCCAATGACCTGCATTTCAAAATCTGTAGAGCCATAAGCGGTCTCCGTGTTTGCCGCGCCCCAGTAGGCCATGACAATAGGCGTTTTTTGGGCCAGGAAATCTGGTCTTTCCGCCTCGATTGCTTCGCTGATACAGGCTTTTTCCGCATCAATATAACCGCAGTCAATCAACTCCTGTAGAAATTCAAAGCCAGGGCGCATATAGTCGCTGTACTTGCTCTCGCCGCTGTTGAGCGCGGCAATTTCCGCTTCTGTGTTTCCGCCGTTGTAAAGATCGGCGTAGGCCTGGGCAAAGACAAAGGTTTCCAGCCACCACCGGTTTGCGCCAACAGGGGTCTCAATACCATTTTCCTTGAAAACCTTGCAGCAGTTCAAAAAATCCTCTGGAGTCTCTGGCAAGGCTAGGTTATACTGATCGAACATGTCCTTGTTCACAAACAAGCCGTATGCGACGACCTCCTGTGGAATGGCCACCAGCTTGCCGTCCACCATGTTAGCGGTTTTAACTACATCTCTCAGATTTTCGACACATGAAAGCTCCGATAAATCCATCAGCAGTCCCTCTTCGCCCAAAGTAAGAATAACGTCTGGGTTTAGGAGGTACATGTCATCCATATTGTTGCGCGCCCGGTCCAAGGCCACCTCGTCATAGGTTTTATCTTGATAGCTTTCCGCTGTATAGGTTCGATAAGCAAGCCGTACACCCAGCCTTTCCTCCGCCATGAGGACGGTCAAATCCGCCGCGCTTCTGGCCACGTTTTCCGCGTCTGGGTCCATTTTTTCCATGGGGCTATAGAGATTAATGATTTTTTCCGCACCCTTTTCCGATGAAACCAGGTTTGTATCAATCTTGCCGCTGCATGAAGCGGCAGCCAGCAGCGTGGCGGCTGCCATACAGACTGCCGCGAATTTTAGAAGTTTTCGTCTTTTACCCTTTTTCATACTCTATTCACGCTCCCTTTCATCTATACAGTTTCGGATGGCCTTTTTCAACAGTTCAATGTCAATAGGCTTTGCAACATGGACATTCATACCGGCGTCCAGAGCTGCCTTTTCATCCTCGGCGAATGCGTTCGCCGTCATAGCGATAATGGGAATTGTTCTAGCGTCACCGCGCTGTAAGGCTCGGATTGCCCGCGTGGCCTCATAGCCGTTCATGACAGGCATTTGAACGTCCATGAGGATGGCGTCAAATTCGTCCTCTCCAGCGATTTCAAACCGTTCTACAGCTAGTTTCCCATTTTCAGTAATTTCACAGCTGGCACCTTCTATCTCCAACAGCTCAGCGAGAATTTCCGCGTTGATGTCGTTATCCTCCGCAGCCAGAAAACGCAGTCCCTCCAAACTAATTTCTCCAATAGGGGAGTCCAGGTCTCCGGACGCATTGTCCAGCGTTCCGCTGGCTTCCGCCTGCATTTCCAAAATTTTATCCTTAAATGCGGATACGAAAAACGGCTTGGTAAGAAGTCCTGTCTTTTCCATACGAAGGGCTTCCTCCGTACCATCTGTGTCAAAGGCGGCCATAAACAGAATGGGGAGTGTATCCGGCGGAAGGGAACGAATTCGTTTTACTACGCTGGCGGCGTTTGAATCCAGGGTATCCCAATCCAGAAGTATCAGATGGTAGTTTTCACCACTGCTGGAGGATTGGATACGGAGCAGGGCGTCTTCTACGCTGGGGACCGTGTCTACCACAACGCCGGAATCCTTCATGAGTGCAAGAATATTTTGACAGGCTTCCGGATCTCCGTCCACAGCTAGGACCTTGGTGATGCCGTTATCCACCCAGAATTGCCGGTCGGATTGGCTTTCCAATATGCGGAACTCCAAATCTACCCGGAAAAGACTGCCCTGGTCCAACTCGCTGGTGACATCGATGGTGCCGCCCATGAGTTCCACAATGCTCTTAGTAATCGCCATGCCCAGACCGGTGCCCTGGATCTTGTTGGTAGTGCTGTTTTCCGCCCGGGTGAAGGCGTCGAAAATAGTCTCCAGGTAGTCCTGGGTCATACCGTATCCATTGTCCTCCACCTCAATTCGAATGTGTTCGTATTGGGCAGAGCGCTGCTTCAGGCCGATAATTCGGAACCAGATGCTGCCGCCCTCCGGGGTATATTTTACAGCGTTGGACAAGAGATTAATGAGAATTTGGTTGACTCTCGTCTCGTCTCCCATAAAATACTCATGGTTAATGCCTGTGACCTCCACATGGAAATGCTGGTTTTTGGCTTTGGCCATAGGCTGGATGATGGCGTCAACACTGGACACCACATCGTTGAGAGAGAATTTCTCGAAGGTCAGCACGACTTTACCGCTCTCAATTTTTGAGACATCCAGAACGTCGTTAATCAAACTGAGGAGGTGTTTGCCGGAGGCGGTGATTTTCTTGGTGTACTCCCGTACCTTAGCTGGATTTTCCGCGTCCTTGGCGAGAAGTGTGGTAAAGCCCAGGACGGCGTTCATCGGTGTACGGATATCATGGGACATATTGGAGAGGAAGGTGGTCTTGGAATTGCTGGCAATCTGGGCGGCCCGCAGGGCTTCAGCCAGCTGGCTGTTGTGCAGCTCCCGTTCTGCCTCCCGTTCCTTGCGAATTCTGGCCTGCTGTCTTTGATTGAGGTAGTACAAAATACAACAGAGTAAAAAAGCAAACAGCATTGATGTTACAACTAGGAGGATGTTCTGGTTGACAGTTTTTCCTTCCTGCTGGATTGCCTCGACCGGAACATAGCCGACCATGAAAATCGTTCCGTTATTTACAGGCCACATATAGCTTAGCGCACTTTTTGCGCGTATGTTGTGATAAAATAGGATTCTATCGCCTTCCTCCAGGCACCGGGCAACATCCGCCTGGAGCGTTGAATCAACAATGTTGTTAGCTCTGTAAAAGTCCGCCAGATTGACATGCCCCGCGTTCCTCGCTCCCATGCCCTCGGGCTTTAGAACGAACCGCTCGCTCTCTGCATCCATGATGTAAAGTGTAGCCTGTTTGTTATAGAAGCCTTCTGGGAGGGACTTATCCAGGTAGTCGTAGGTGTATTCCACATAGAGCGTCCCCAACTCCTGTCCGTCCTGCTCAACAGGACACTGTAGGGTATAGGCCCAGGTCCCCATATAGTTCAAATAAGATTGGGAAACCGGGAGTCCGTCTATCGTTCCTCCGGCGGAAAAGTCCAGGTGATCTGTGGAGAATATTTCACCGTTGTTGGAGATACCCTCCGTCTCGCCTGACAGAATTAGAGACAGCTTCACCATTGTCTGGCTTCTTTCATAGGTGCGGATATACTCCAGGGGGTCCTCCGCCGAAGCGGCCTCATGGGCAACCAGCCGCTGGAACTCCGCCTCATTTCGCAAAATGGCCTCGATAGTGTGCTCGATTAAATCCAAGCTCTCACTGAGATTTTGAATTGCCGAATTAGACATCTCCTTGGACAGCCTGTATGCCAAGGTAAGCACCACCGCTCCCAGCACAAAAAAAACGATGATAATGGAGAGGAGCAAAGAAAATCCCTTATTTTTCCCAATACGGCTGGACTTCTCTTTCATTTTCGTCTCCGTTCCGCTGCACCGCAGCCCGGCAAATATATATAGTGAGGACATTATTATATCATCATCCCTGTTTGGGTGTCAATAGGTAGGCGTGCCGGGAAAGCGGCTATACTGGATATACTGCTCCTCAATATCATATGCCAGAGGAAGGAATTTGGCGAGCCGGAGTTCTATGTGTTCAAGGAATCCGCAGGCAGTGATGCAGCTGATAGCACGGCTGGCGGGAGTTGCCAGATGGTGAAAAGGGTTGGTACACTGTGAAATAAGTGACAAGTATAAATGCTATACATATACTGTAAAACAAAGAAGAACAGTCTATATTGTATTGTGCAAGATTTATTAAATTAAACAAAGCTAATATTTTGTTTAATTACAGAAAAAATAAAACCCGGCCCCCAGGGAAGAGGGCCGGATTTTGCTCTATTTACTTCGCCAGAACTTTCTTTAACTTCGCGAACCTTGGCAGGCCGTCTGTCTTTCTCATCTTTGTTTCGCCCTGAATGAGGGGGAGGGCATAATCAATGAAAGCCTGTTCCACGCCGTTGTGCTCCGCGTTAATCCACTCCAGCGGCACCTTCTTCTCTGTATTGGCCACGTCCGCCAAATCAAAGAGCTTGGTCTTGCACACGTACTTGCCGCCCTCATAAGTGCGCTCAAAGCCCACCATTTTGTCGGTCAACCCCGCTACAGCGTTTTCTACAGCGGCTTTGCCCGCCATAAAGGACTCGTCAATATCCGTCTGGGAGGCCAGATGCGCACCGCAGCGCTGGAGGAGGCTCAGTTCAATGCCCCGGACCTTTGCGCCGGTAGCCTTCTTGGCAACATCTGCCAGCATGGCGGCCAGACCGCCCAGCTGGGCATGACCGAAACCGTCGGTGGCGCTGGTTTCAGCCTCGGCTACGAAAGAACCGTCGGCGTAGTGGATACCCTCGCTGACCGCCACCATGCAGTTGCCCTTTTCCTCGTAAACTTTCTTTACCTCAGCGATATACTTGTCCATATCAAAATCTGTTTCAGGGAGGTAGATGAGGTCGGGGCCCGCGCCCATTACGGTGGCAAGGCCTGCGGCTGCGGTAAGCCATCCGGCGTTACGGCCCATAACCTCAACAACGCAAATCATACCCGTGTCGTACACCCGGGCATCTTGATAGACCTCCATGCAGCTGGTGGCAATATATTTGGCGGCGGAGGCGAAGCCGGGACAATGGTCTGTGCCAAAAAGGTCGTTATCAATAGTTTTAGGTACGCCCATGACCCGGCACTCATAGCCCGCCTTCTGCATGTACTTGCTGATCTTATTGCAAGTGTCCATAGAGTCGTTGCCGCCATTGTAGAAAAAGTAACGTAAGATCGGAAGAGCGTCGTGTAGGGAAAGAGTGTCCGCGGTTGTGTAG